>CAUJDI010000035.1 GCA_963169565.1 Bacillota bacterium
GTGCGCTACACCTCCCTGATCAAGGCCTTCCCGGACAACGCGGAGAAGCTGTTCAAGTCCGCTGAGGAAGAGGCGGCACTCCGCCTGAACAACCTCAAGAAAATGGCGCAGGCGGAATAAGTTTAAGACTCCGATCAAAAGCCCGCCCGGGATCTCCCGGGCGGGTCGCTTTTTGGATGATCCTCTGTGTCACCTTCTCCTGGACGAGCCCCCGCGCGCGATGAGGATCAGCCGGACCAACTGCAGGATCGCCCCGACGGCGGATGCCACGTAGGTCAGGGAGGCGGCATTCAGCACCGCACGGACACCCTTCTCTTCCTCAGGGGTGGTGATGATGCCGGAGCCGCTGAGCATCGCGACCGCGCGCCTTGACGCGTTGAACTCCACCGGCAGGGTGACGAGGGAGAAGACCACCGTCAGGCTGAAGAGGAAGATGCCGGCATAGACAAGCGGCTGCCAGGACATAATGAGGCCCAGGATAAAGACGGGGACGCTGAGGTTGCTGCCGATGCTGACAGCGGGCACCGCAAAGGAGCGCAGCGCCAGCGGGGCGTAGCCGTCATGTTTTTGCATCGCGTGGCCCGCCTCGAGCGCGGCGATGCCCACCGCTGCGATGCTGGCGGAGTTGTAGACGCCCTCGGACAGGCTGAGCGTCTCGCTGCGCGGGTCGTAATGGTCCGTCAGCGTGCCCTGCACCATCGCAAGGCCCACAGCGTCGTTCCCGTTCTCCCGCAGCATCCGTTCCGCGGCATCCGACGCCGGAATACCCGCGCGGGTGCGGACCTTGGCCCATTTCGCATAGACGGACTTGACCCGGGCCTGCGCGAACAGCGCCAGCAGCAGGGCGGGGATCAGGAGCAGCATGGTGGAATCATAGAACATCGGCGTTCCTCCTCAATCAGGACGTGAGTGCAGTCTGGGATCACTTCGTACCTCTAGGCGTGGATTTCCCCGCCCTGGCCAGCTCTTCCCAGCCGTGGCAAACCGGTCATCTTCATCTGGATTATACCACTTCCATATAGAACAAAAACAAAGGAGACGGCCTTGCGGCCGCCTCCAGGGTTAACGGTCAGTCAGGTCTTAACGGCCGAACTGCGCGTCGTTGTTGCCCGAGTCGGTCGTCCACATCTCCAGCATGTTGATCGGGTCGTTGAAGTCCGCGATCCAGCCGTTGCGGGCGAAGTCATAGTTGCCGGCCTTGCGCTCTGCCAGGAAGACGTTCCACTCCATCGTTGAGAGGGTCATGTTGATGCCAACCTGAGCAAGGTCCTGCGCGATGGCTTCGCCGATCGCGGCATGCGCGGCAGAGGTGTTGTGAATGTAATTCAGCGTAATGGGGGTGGTCAGCATGCCGTCCGCGCCAAACTCATATCCCGCTTCCTTCAGGAGTTCGCGGGCCGCGTCAACGTCAGGCTCCACCGGGAAATAGCCGTCGCCCACGGGGTAATTCCAGCCAGCCGCGTCCTTGAACACGCCGCCGTTGCCATCCAGCATCCCGGCGGGAATGAAGGAGGTGGCGGGCTGCTGGCCGGTCTGGGTGATGGTGTCGATGATGTACTGGCGGTCAATCAGCAGAGCGACCGCCTTGCGCATCGCGGCTGCCTGTTCAACGGTCTTGCCTTCAAACAGCGGGCTCTTCACGTTGAAGATCGCGTAGTAGGTGCCAAGCTGACCGATAACAAAGAACTCGGGGGTGCCGATGAGCCCCTTGATCTGGTCGTTGGGCACAGTGTCGATGAAGTCCAGGTCGCCCGCCTGATAAGCGGCGTAGATGACCGTGGCGTCAGCGGAAAGCATGAACTCGAGCTTCTCAAGCTTGACGTTCTCTGCATCCCAGTAGTAGGGGTTCTTGACATAGACCATGCTCTGCTCATGCGCCCAGCTCTCCAGCTTGAAGGGGCCGGAGGAAACAAAGCCGGCTTCCAGCGCCCAAGCGCCGGGGTTGACGACAGCGCCGGCCGCGTCCTTGTATCCGGCTGCGGATTCAACGGCTTCCTGCTTCACGGCAAAGAACGTCGGGAATGCGGCCAGATCCAGGAAATAGGCGCAGGGGGAGGACAGGACGACCGTGAAGGTCTTCCCATCTTCGGAGGCTTTCACATTCAGATCGTCGGGGTATCCGGCGATACCGTTGAACATGTAGCTGTAGTCAGCGGCGGTTTCAGGATTGGCGGCGCGCTTCCAGGAATACTCAAAGTCCTTCGCGGTCAGGTCGCTGCCGTCAGACCACTTGAGCCCTTCGCGCATCGTGAATACGTAGGTCAGGCCGTCGGCTGACAGTTCAAAGCCTGTGGCGTAGTTGGGCGCCGGAACGCCGCTTGCGTCATAGGTGTACAGCCCGCCGAAAGACGCGGCTGCCAGGATCGCGCCGTCCACCGAGGAGTTCAGGGCGGGATCCAGGAAGGCGGGTTCGCTGGAAATGTTCAGCTTCAGCGTGGTGTTCTCCCCATTGGTGGCATGCTGGAAGAACTTCGTGCCAAAGGGGTTGGTGTAGTAGCCCTGCACAGCAGGCTTGGCCATGAAAAGGTCGTTGTAGTAGTAGATCGGGACCAGGGCGCCGGTGCCCATCAGGATGTCCTCGGCCTGGTGCATGAGGGTCACGCGCTGGGCAAAGTCGGTGGTGGATTTGATCTCTGCGATGAGGGCATCGTACTCTGCCCAGTCAGGTGCGCTGGATGCCAGCGCCCCAATGGACGAGAACGCCATGACAGCGACCAGGGCCATCGCCAGGAGTTTCTTGAGTCCCATACTTATTACCTCCAGTTTAGTTTATCGTAAACGGCTAAGGCCGTCTAGACCGTTGTTGTCGCCTGCGGGTTCCAGCAGGACACCTCGTGCCCCGGGGCCAGTTCGCGAAGTTGCGGCGTCTGCTCAGCGCATTGCTGTGTCGCGTATCGGCAGCGCGTCCTAAACGAGCAGCCGGATGGAAGGTTCAGCGGGCTGGGGACCTCACCCTGCAGGATGATGCGCCGGCGTTTCCTGGCCCGCGCAGGGTCCGCGATGGGGATCGCGGAAATCAGCGACTGGGTGTAGGGATGCATCGGCTGGGCGAGGATGCTGTCAGCGGACGCGGTCTCCACTATCTTACCCAGATACATGACCGCTATGCGCCGGCTCATGTGATGAACCACGTGCAGGTCGTGCGCGATGAACAGGTAAGCCAGGCCGAGCCGCTGCTGCAGTTCCTCAAACGTGTTGATGACCTGTGCCTGGATGGAGACGTCCAGGGCTGAGACCGGCTCGTCGCAGACGATGAACTCCGGGTCGACCGCCAGTGCCCTCGCGATCCCGATGCGCTGGCGCTGTCCGCCGGAAAACTCATGCGCATACCGCCTGGAGTGATCCGAGTTGAGTCCTACCAACTGCAGCAGAGAAACGATCTTTTCTTCACGTTCTTTTTGTGTTTTATACAGTTTATGGATGTCCAGCGGCTCCCCCACGATATCCGCGACAGTCATCCGGGGATTCAGGGAAGAATACGGATCCTGGAACACCACCTGCATCTGCTTGCGGAAACGCTGGATATTGCTGTCCGTGATCTCCTCGCCCTTGAAGCGGATGACGCCCTCAGTCGGCCGATACAGCCTCAGCAGGCTGCGCCCCACAGTGGTCTTGCCGCAGCCGGACTCCCCGACCAGGCCAAGGGTCTCCCCCTTGTCAATGGTGAAGGAAACGCCGTCCACGGCTTTGAGCATCCTCTTTCTCATGAAGCCGATCTTGACGGGAAAATATTGTTTCAGGCCTTCGACCTGCAGCAGATGCTCAGCCATTCGCCTGTCTCCCTTCCGTTCCTTCTGCCGCTGTATCCCTCACGTTCACCCAGCAGGAGGCTTTGTGGTTCTCATTGATGCTGATCTCTTCCGGCTGTTCCGTCAGGCACACTTTCATCGCCGCATCACAGCGCGCGGCAAAGGCGCAGCCCCTGGGCATGTTCAGCAGGTCCACCGGCGAACCCGCGATGGGGGTCAGCCGCTCCTTGCTCAGCGCAAAGTTGGGGATGGAGCGCAGCAGGCCTTTGGTGTACTCGTGCCTGGGATTGTAGAAGATCTCCTCCGCGGTGCCGCGCTCGCAGATGCGCCCGGCATACATCACGATGATCTCGTCGCACATCTCAGCGATGACCCCCAGGTCATGGGTGATCATGATGATGGCCATGCCCAGTTTGCTCTTGAGCTCCTGCATCAGCTCCAGGATCTGTGCCTGGATGGTGACGTCCAGCGCGGTGGTCGGTTCGTCCGCGATCAGGATGTCCGGCTCGCAGGCCAGCGCCATCGCGATCATCACGCGCTGCCGCATGCCGCCGGAGAGCTGGTAGGGGTACTGTTTGAGGCGTTTTTGGGGTTCATTGACGCCCACCAACTGCAGCATCTCCAGCGCGCGTTCCTTCGCCTGTTTCCGGTCGCGCTTGGTGTGCAGCAGGATCGCCTCTACAAGTTGGTTTTGTACTGTATAGACAGGGTTGAGGCTGGTCATGGGGTCCTGGAAGATGATGGAGATCCTGGCGCCCCTGATCTGGCGCATTTCGCCGGGGGACATCCTGACGATGTCCTCATTCTCATAAAGGATCTCGCCCTGTGAAATGTTGCCCGGATAATCCAGGATGCGCAGGATCGAGTAGGCTGTGACGGACTTGCCCGACCCAGACTCGCCCACGATGCCAAGCACCTTGCCGCGGTCCAGGTTGAAGTTGATGCCGTTGACCGCGCGCACCTCGCCGGACTGGATCGGGAAAACCGTGTGCAGGTTTTTGACCTGAAGCAGGGGGTTCGCCATACTATCTCCTCAGTTTGGGGTCAAAGGCATCCCTGAGCCCATCCCCCAAAAGATTGAATGAAAGAACGATCAGACAGATACCAAGCGCCGGGAACAGCATTTTATAAGGATAAATCTGCAGGGCACTTCTGGCCAGGTTGGCCAGGGAACCCAGCGAGGGCATCGGCGCCTGGACGCCCAGGCCGATGAAACTCAGAAAACTTTCCACAAAAATGGCATTGGGGACCTGCAGGGCGGTCGATATGAAAATGACCGAGATGCAGTTGGGCAGGATATGCTTGCGGATGATACGGCCTGGTCCCGCGCCCAATGCGCGGGCGGCCAGCACGTACTCGTTGTTCTTGATCTGCAGGATCTGCCCGCGGACCAGACGGGCCATGCCCACCCAGTAAAGAAGGCCAAAGACCACGAACATGCTGATCATGTTGTTGCCCAGGGCCGCGAACACCGTTCCCTGGAGGCTGTCGCCAAGGATCTGTCCCAGGACGACGGACAGCAGGATCACCATCAGCGTGTCCGGAAGCGAATAGATGATGTCGACTACCCGCATCATCACGATGTCTGTCTTACCGCCGACGTATCCGGAAACGGAACCATACAGCAGGCCGATGATCAGCACGATCAGGCTGGCGAAGAGGCCCACCATCAGCGATACGCGGGCGCCGTAGATCACGCGGATAAAGTAGTCACGCCCGATCTCATCCGTTCCGAAAATGTGCGGGAACACGTACTGCCCCGCTTCGATGGCCTCCTGCTCCAGCGTGGAATAAGTAAGCGGGCGCATATTGGCGGCGGTGCGGTCGCGCTTGCCGTTGACGGTGATGATCTGGGAATAGCCGTAAGGCACGATCAGCGGCGCGATCAGGATGACCGCTACCAGGACCCCCAGGATGACCAGGCTCAGCACCGCGAGAGGGTTTTTGAACAGCCTGCGCAGGCCGTCCTTGAAGAAAGTGGTGCTCTCGCGCATCACGTCATGCTGTTCTTTTTCCTCAGCAGTCGCAGGCTCAAACATCCTCGGGTCAAGCTGGAGGCTGAAGGGTTTTTTCTCAGGGGGCACGCTTGGATTGTAGCTGCTCATTCCCATACCTCAATCAAAACTGATTTTAGGGTCGACCGCCTTGTACAGCAGATCGCTTGCCAGGGTCATCACGACCATCAGGGTAGCCAGGAAAATGGTGGTCCCCATGATCATCGGGTAGTCGCGGTTGTTGATGCCCGTGACAAATTTGCTTCCCAGACCGCCGATGGTGAAGACGGTCTCAACCACCAGCGAACCTGTCATGATGTAGGCGGTCAGCGGCCCCACGTAGGTGATGACCGGAATGAGCGCGTTGCGCAGGGCATGCTTGAAGATGACCATCCAATCCTTGACCCCTTTGGCGCGCGCGGTCCTGATGTAGTCCTGGCCCAGGACGTCCAGCATCGAGGATTTGGTCAGCCTGGTGATATAGGCCATCGGGTAGAGCGCGAGGGATATGATCGGCAGAAGGTAGTTCTGATCCGCGACCGACCATACCTTGACCCAGCCCAGGACATAGCTGAAAATCAGCAGCAGCAGGGTGGCGAGGATAAAGCTGGGTACGGCGACAAACAGCGTCGTCAGGAAAATGATGATCCGGTCAGGCCACTTGTTGCGCATCAGCGCGGCGGTCGAACCCAGGATCAGCCCAACGAAAAGCGACAGGATCACCGCCATGCCGCCAAGGAAGGCGGAGATGCTGAAGGATTCAAAGATGGTGGTCGAGATCTCCCGACCTGTCTTCAGTGAAATGCCGAAGTCGCCCCTCAGGAGGTTTCCCAGGTAGAGGAAGAACTGCTCGCCCACAGGCTTGTCCAGGTTGAACCGCTTTTCAAGGACCGCCTGCACGGCCGCTTCCGGCGCCTTCTCCTTGGCAAATGGACCGCCCGGGATGGCGTTCATGGCAAAAAAAGTGATCAATGCGATGATGAAGACGGTAACGATCGCAAGGATGATCCGCTTGACAGAGTATTTCAGCATTCGCGCGCCTGCCTTGCTTGAGTTGATTTGCGTGATATGGCCGATATCACCGCATGCTGTATGATTACACATCTTTATTGAAAAATCAAGCATCAATCTTGCCGCGGGCAGTGATGCTGTGCGATCCGCCGCTCTTTCGGATTACTTTCGCTCAAATGGATTGCCTGCGCCGGTCCGCGCGCGCTATACTTCCCTTCAGTACCAGGAGGAATTGTATGTCCGGTTTTTTATACAATCAAGAAAGCTGCACCCTCTGCCCCCGGGCGTGCCGCGCATCAAGGACGCCTGAGCGGGGGCACGGTTACTGCCGGATGGGGACGGACGCTGTGGTCGCCCGGGCCGCGCTGCACCATTGGGAGGAGCCCTGCATCGCAGGCAGCCGGGGCACCGGCGCGGTGTTCTTTTCGGGCTGCACGCTGAGATGCGTCTACTGCCAGAACGCGGGGATCAGCCATGACGGATTTGGTAAAAGGCTGACGGCTCGGGAACTGGCGGACATCTTCTGGCGTCTGGTGGAGGAGGACGGGGCGCAGACGCTGTCGCTGATCACGCCCACGCACTTCCTGCCAGCTGTCCTTGACGCGCTTGACCTGTACCGCCCGGCCGTGCCGGTCGTATACAACTGCGGGGGATATGAGCGGGCTGAGATGGTCAAGGCGCTGGACGGGATCGTGGACGTCTGGCTGCCTGATTTGAAGTATGTGTCCCCGCGCTTGTCCGTATTGCTCTCAGACGCGCCGGACTATTTCATCCGGGCTTCCGCGGCAATCACGCAGATGTGCCTGCAGTCCGGCCCGCCGCAGTACGACGAGGAAGGCATCATGACACGCGGCGTCATGGTACGCCACCTGGTGCTGCCCGGCTGCACCGCGGACAGCAGGGAAGTCCTGCAGTTCATCAGGGACGGCCTGCCCGAAGGCATACCCGTGAGCCTGATGGGGCAGTACACCCCCCAGCCCGGCTGCGCCGTCGCCGGAATTGACCGGCGTCTGACGCAGAAGGAATATGACCGAGCGGTCTCCTTTATGCAGGCATTGGGCCTGCCAGGCTACATCCAGTCCCTGGACGCCGCAGACACCGGCTTCACCCCGGCGTTTGACTTGACCGGCGTCGAGGATCATCCAGGACCCTGACGGGTCGTTTATATGCTGTACACAAGCGCGGATTCGGTTGACACATGCTCGCCGCCCCCATATAATGCGTCCTACGGAACAGGCAACCACAATATGTTGTTCATCCGGGAAGGATATGCGATATGAGTACAGGTTTTTCGCTCCCCAGGGACATCGTGAAGCGCAGCGGAGCAAAGGAGAGCTATGACCGCGGGAAGATCATCGCGGCCATGGGCAAGGCCTTTCTGGCCACCGGCACGCCCGCGGAGAATGTCCGGCTGGAAGGACTGGCAAAAAGGGTCGAAGAGCTGATGGAAAAGGTCCTGGCCGGGGGAGCCTCGTTCACTGTCGAACAGGTGCAGGACCTGGTGGAACAGGCCCTGATGGAAGCGGACTGCTTTCCCCAGGCGAAGGCCTACATCCTATACCGCGACGTGCGGCGGAAAAAGCGTGAGGAAAGGGAAAGATTGCTGGCATATTTCCCGGACTCACCCGAGCTTGAGGAGGTCCTTGCCGGCATCGGGCGGGACTTCCCGGAGGAGGAGTACGCCCTGTCCGCGCTGACGCGCAAGTTCCTGTCCCTGTACAAGGAGGACAGGCCGCAGGAAGAGCGCATGGACACCCTGGTGCGCGCCGCGGTGGAACTGACGGACAAGGAAGCCGCGCGCTGGGAGATGATCGCCGGGCGGCTGTACAACTGCGCCTTCCTGCGCCGCCTGAACCTTCGCGTAAAAGCCCTTGGCATCAGCAGCTTCTATGAGAAGTTGGTTTACCTGGACAGTCAGGGCCTGCTGGCGAAGATGATGCTGGAAACCTACACCCGGGAAGAGCTGGAGCAGGCCGAAACCTTTCTCCGTAAGGAACGGGACAGCCTGCTGCCCTATTCGGGCATCGAGCTGCTCGTCAAGCGCTACGTCATCCACGACCGCCGGTTTGAGCCGCTGGAAAACGTGCAGGAGATGTATCTGTCGATCGCTTTGTTCCTGGCGATACCTGAAGAGAAGTGCAAACGCCTGTACTGGGCCCGCCGCTTCTACGACATGCTCAGTGAACTGAAGATCACCATGGCGACCCCCACCCTGTCCAATGCCCGAAAACCCTACCACCAGCTGAGCAGCTGTTTCATCGACACCGTGCCGGATGACCTGCAGGGCATCTACCGCAGCATCTCCAACTTCGCCAGCGTCAGCAAGTTCGGAGGGGGCATGGGGCTTTACTTCGGCAAGGTGCGCTCCCAGGGCGCGGCCATCCGGGGCTTCGAGGGTGCGGCCGGCGGCATCATCCGCTGGATCCGCCTGGCCAACGACACCGCGGTCGCCGTGGACCAGCTGGGCGTCCGGCAGGGCGCGGTCGCCGTCTATCTGGACATCTGGCACAAGGACCTGCCGGAGTTCCTTCAGCTGCGAACCAACAACGGTGACGAGCGCATGAAGGCGCACGACGTCTTCCCGGCGGTGTGCGTCCCGGATTATTTCTACCAGCAGCTGCGCGTCAGCCTGGAGGGCGAGTGGCACCTGTTCGACCCGCACGAGGTGCTGGAAAAGAAGGGCTGGGCGCTGGAGGACAGCTTCGGGGAGGAATGGACCAGAAAGTATATGGAGCTCATCTCCGATGAAAGCGTCTCCCGCAGGGTGCTGCCGCTGAAGGACGTCATCCGCATGGTCATCAAGAGCGCGGTGGAGACCGGCACGCCTTTCGTGTTCAACCGTGACACCGTCAACCGCTTCAATCCCAACCCGCACGGGGGGGTCATCTACTGCAGCAACCTGTGCACAGAGATCGCGCAGAACATGTCCGGCATCAGCCAGGTAGACCAGCGGGTAGAGACCGTCGACGGGGAGACCGTGGTGGTCACCGTCAGCAAACCTGGCGACTACGTCGTATGCAACCTTGCCAGCATCAACCTGGGCCGTGTCAACGTGCGGGACGGGGCTGAGCTGGAAGGCCTCATCGCCTCCGCGGTGCGCGCGCTGGACAACGTGATCGAGCTGAACTATTACCCCGTCCCCTACGCGAAGATCAACAACCGCCGCTACCGCCCCATCGGACTGGGAGTCAGCGGGTATCACCACATGCTGGCAAAAGCCGGGATCGCGTGGGAGAGCGAAGAGCACCTCCTTTATGCCGACAGGGTGTTTGAGGATATCAACTATTTCGCCGTCAGGGCCAGCAGCCTCCTGGCTGAAGAAAAAGGAGCCTTTCCCCTCTTCCCGGGCAGCGACTGGGAGACCGGCGCCTATTTCAGCAAGCGAAGGTATATTTCGCCCCGCTGGCAGGCGCTGGAAGCCCAGGTGAGGAGCGACGGCATACGCAACGGCTACCTGATGGCGGTCGCCCCCACCTCCTCCATCTCCATCATCGCGGGCACCACGGCGGGGATCGACCCGATCATGAGCCGGTTCTACTATGACGAGAAGAAGACCGGCCTCATCCCGCGGGCCGCGCCGGATCTGAACATGGACACCTACTGGTACTATAAGTCCGCGCACACCATCGACCAGACCTGGTCCATCCGCGCCTGCGGCGTGCGCCAGCGCCACATCGACCAGGCCCAGAGCATGAACCTTTACATCACCAACGACTACTCCTTCCGCCAGATCCTGGACCTCTACCTGCTGGCCTGGGAGGAAGGCGTCAAGACCGTGTACTATATCCGCTCCAAGTCCCTGGAAGTGGAGGAGTGCGAGAGCTGCTCGACCTGAGGGACGGGGAGAAAGCAGGGGGATTTCGTCCCCCTGACCCCCTGACAAGGAGTATCACTCCTTGACCTAGAATCGATTGCTGATCGATACTCTCTTAATATGGATCCGTCATAGAACAGGAGGAGACGCCATGGCCAGACTTGTTAAAAAACCACTGTTCAATCCGCAGGGCGATACGGACGTGAGGCTGCGCCGCATGCTGGGCGGCAACACCACCAACCTCAACGACTTCAACAACATGAAGTACTCCTGGGTCAGCCCCTGGTACCGCCAGGCCATGAACAACTTCTGGGTCCCCGAGGAGATCAACCTGGCCACGGACAAGAAGCAGTACCCGCATCTGCCCGCTCCCGAGCGGCGGGCTTATGACAAGATCCTCTCCTTCCTCATCTTCCTGGACAGCATACAGACCGCCAACCTCCCCAATATCGGCCAGTACGTCACCGCCAACGAGGTCAACCTCTGCCTGTGCATCCAGACCTACCAGGAAGCCATCCATTCCCAGAGCTATTCCTACATGCTCGACTCCATCTGCGAGCCCCAGGAGCGGGACAGCATCCTCTTCCAGTGGAAGGATGACGGGCGCCTGCTGCGCCGCAACACCTTCATCGGGGACATCTACAACTCCTTCCAGGAGGAGAAGAGCCTCGACAGTTTTCTGCGCGTCATCATGGGCAACTACATCCTGGAGGGCGTGTACTTCTACTCCGGCTTCATGTTCTTCTACAACCTTGCAAGAAACAACCTCATGCCCGGCTCAGCCCAGCAGATCCGCTACATCAACCGCGACGAGGCGACCCATCTGTACCTGTTCCGCAATATCCTCAACGAGTTGCAGAAGGAGGAGCCGGACCTGATCGATGAAGGACGCAGGGCAGTGTTCAGGGACATGCTGAGGGAAGGGTGCGAGCAGGAGATCGCCTGGGGCCAGTACGTGATCGGCGAGGACATCCAGGGGCTGACCGGGGAGATGGTCGGGGACTATATCCGCTATCTGGGCAACCTGCGCGCCGTGAACATCGGCCTGGATCCCGTCTATGAGGGTTTTGATAAGGAACCGGAGAGCATGAAATGGGTGTCCCAGTACAGCAACGCCAACATGATCAAGACCGATTTCTTCGAGGCGCGCAGCACCGCCTACGCCAAGTCCAGCGCGCTGGTGGACGATCTGTAAGCGAAACAAACTCCTGAGGACTGCCGGACCCGTTCAGCCGGAGCCAGTGGGTCAGACCGCAGAAACCACATTGATCACGGAGGGACAAGATGAACATCGATTTCTCAGCGATCCCGGAGAGGCTGATCCCGCAGCCCAGGGGAGGCGAGGGCACCATGGGATCAAGGCAGTTCTCCGACGGGGTGAACCGGCTGCTGAAGGCACGCCTTATGCCGGGCTCGCGCATCGGCTTTCACCGCCATGAAACTGACAGCGAGACCCTCCTCGTCCTGTCAGGCACCGGGAAGATGATCACGGAGCAGGGGGAGGAGCCTGTCGGACCCGGCAGCGTGCAGTACTGCCCATGCGGCGCCGCACACAGCCTGGTCAACGATGGGACGGAAGATCTTGTTTTCTTTGCCGTCATCCCGCAGCACGGGGCGCAGGCACAGCCGAAATAGACAGGATCGGCGGGAAGTGTTTGGCAGCATGATGAACGACAGGGCCGTTCGGCCCTGTCGTTTCGTAATCGCGGCTGGTCACTCCCCCGGCAAAGCTTCCAGGGTGTTGAGCATGAAGTGCATCCGCGCGCCCCAGCCCTCCGCGGCTTCCAGCGGATAACGCAGGGTGCACAGATAGGTCCCGCTGGCAGCCCATGCCAGGTATACCAGGGCTTCCTGCCTGTCCTTTATTGCGGCAAAGCCCTGCACAGGATCATCGGGAAAGCTGAACAGGGGCAGCATGCCGACCGCATCAATCCCTTCGCATGCCCACCCCTGGCGCTCGTACTCCTCCCGGAAATCCGCCAGTCCCGACTCGTCCGTGCGCCCAGGATCCCAGGTGTCTTCAATGCTGAAGGATACCTCTGCGGAAAGACGGTTGTCCATCAGCTCAAACCTGATGCCGTTTTCCAGCGGCACCGGAAGGAAGTGATCCGCGTCGTACCAGACGGTATACAGCCCTTCAAGGCGGTATTCCGTCACAGGCATCTCTTCCGGCATCCCCTCCAGCTGGATGGTCAGGGTCTTCCGGGCCGGTTCCGCCAAGCCCCAGAGAGCGCTGAGCGCGACGAGCGCCGCCAGCAGCAGGGCAATGCGCATTTTTTGTTTTCTTCCCATCATTTCCTCCATGTTTCCGTTGTTCCTCCTATACAACGCGCGGCAGGAGTGATATCATTCGTCTGTATATTTATTCATTTGGTTTCACGGAACCGTCCGCATTGTCATTCGGCGCATCGCCAGACGCGAGCCGTATCCCGCGGCGCTCATCCCCCGGCAGATGTCCCGCGTTATAAGGAAAAACATGCAGCGAGGGAATCGTCCATGAATCTCAGCACAAAAGGCATTCCCAAAAAAGGCTTGCCGTCCGGCTTCGTTTATGTGGACGAGGTCATTGAGGATTGCATCATCGACGCAAAATATGCAGGCACCGACAATTTCCTGGGCCGTCCCGCCGCAGGCTACCTCGCGCCGCTGGTCGTCGTCACCCGGGAGGTGGCCGACAGGCTGGTGCCCGCAGCGGCCGCGCTGCGGGGACAGGGCTATGTCCTGAAGATCTTTGACGCCTTCAGGCCCCAGCGCGCGGTGGATGATTTTGTCCGCTGGGCAGAGGATCCGGAGGATTGCCGCCGCAGGGCGGTGCATTACCCAAACGAGGAGAAGAAACACCTGTTCCCGAAGGGATACATCGCAAGGCTCTCCGGCCACACACGCGGCTGTTCGGTGGACCTGACGCTGGTGGACCGGGGCACCTGGCAGGAACTGGACATGGGCAGCATCTTCGACTTCATGGACCTGCGCAGCCATCACGGCGCACCGGGCCTCAGCCCCCTGCAGGAGACCAGCCGCCTGATCCTCAAAGATGCGATGTGCGCAAACGGCTTCCGTCCCTATCAGGAGGAGTGGTGGCACTACATCGCCGTCCCCGAGCCTTATCCCGACACGTACTTCGACTTCCCGATCGAATAGCCGCTCCGGCAGCCCTGCGTTGCGTTTCCGTGCCCTGAGGCGCGAAAAACGGATAAAAATCATCAAGAAGAAGGAGGTACCCCATGTTTCCGAACGGCACTCTCTTCACCGCCGAGCAGACCTGGCCGCTGCTGGCCCTGATGTGCGGCTGGGTGGCGCTGTCCATCTGGCTGGAGCAGAAATTCAAGTGGGCCAGCAAACTGTCCGGCGCCATCCTCGCGCTCATCGGCGCGCTGCTCATGGTCAACCTCAAGATCATCCCCACAAACGCGCCAGTCTTTGATGATTTTGTCTGGGGCATCGCCGTGCCGCTGGCCATCCCGATGCTGCTGATCAAGTGCAACCTGAAGAAGATGTGGAAGGACACAGGACGCTTCCTGGTCATTTTCCTGCTGGGCTCCGTGGGCACGATGGTCGGGGCCGTACTGGCCTTCCTGCTGCTGAGGGGAACGAACCTGGAGAACCTGATCGCCTCCGCAGCGACGATGACCGGTTCCTACATCGGCGGCGGCGTCAACTTCTCCGCGCTGGCCGCGACCTATATGGCGGGGACGACGACCATCGGCTCGCTCACGGTGGCCGACAACCTGCTCATGGCCCTCTATTTCTTCTTGCTGCTGGCCATCCCCGCGCAGCGCCTGTTCGTCAGGGCGTACAGCCATCCGCACATGGATGAGGTGCAGGCGGGCCTGGACAAAAACGTATTGGAGAAGGAAAAGACCCGCGCCGCCGCCTTCTGGGGCCGCAAGGAGATCTCCATCAAGGACATCGCCATCAACGTGGCCCTTTCCGCCGCCATCGTGATGACCTCCAAACTGCTCGCCGGCTGGATCGGCGGACTGATCCCGAACGACAGCTTCGTTCTGTCGCTGCTCAAGAGCCTGCTGGGCAGCCAGTACATCTGGATCACGACGCTCGCCATCCTGGTGGCCACCTTCGGAAGCCATCAGGTCGATAAGGTCTCCGGATCCCAGGAGATCGGCACCTACCTTATCTACCTGTTCTTCTTTGTCATCGGCGTTCCCGCCTCCATCGGCGCGCTGCTCCAGGACGCGCCGCTGCTGCTGGTGCTGACGGGCGTCATGGTGCTGGTGAACATGCTGTTCAGCTTCGGCTTTGGCAAGCTGTTCAACTTCAGCCTGGAGGAGATCATCCTCGCCTCCAACGCCAACATCGGCGGACCGACCACCGCAGCAGCGATGGCGATCTCCCAGGGCTGGACCAAGCTCATCGGTCCCAGCATGCTCATCGGCACCTTCGGCTACGCCATCGGCACCTACCTGGGCGTCATCATCTACAACATCCTCAGCGCCATGTGACGTTCTCTGCCATTCAGGGTCATCCAGGCGTCTGCCTAGTGAAGTTTTCCATTTTCCGGCTTTTTCGCGTTGCATTTATCAGGCAGATGTCATAAAATCAGATGCGTGGAATATTTCAGGGGGCGTGTGCCCCCTCTCTTTTATGAAGGAGGAAGGATGAGAGCCGGCTTTGACCATGAACTGTACACGAGGACCCAGTCAGAAAAGATCAGGGAGCGGATCCGCCAGTTCGGGGGCAAGCTGTACCTGGAGCTGGGGGGCAAGCTGTTTGACGACAATCATGCCGCCCGGGTGCTGCCGGGCTTCCGGCCGGACAGCAAGATCAGCATGCTGATGACCCTGAGCGAGCAGGCGGAGATCGTCGTCGCCATCAACGCCAATGACATCGAGAAAAACAAGGTGCGGGGGGATCTTGGCATCACGTATGACCAGGACGTGCTGCGCCTGATCGACGCGTTCCGCGCCGTGGGGATGCTGGTGGAAAACGTGGTCATCACCCATTGGACCGCGCAGACGCAGGCCGTGGCTTTCCGCAAGCGGCTTCGCAGCCTGGGGGTCAAGGTATCCCTGCATTATCCGATTGAAGGCTATCCTGCAAACTTCGCTCTGGCGGTGAGTGAAAAAGGGTTCGGCAGGAACGAGTACGTGGAGACGTCCAGGCCCCTTGTGCTGGTCACCGCCCCCGGACCCGGCTCCGGCAAGATGGCGGTATGCCTGTCCCAGCTTTTCCAGGACCATCTCCGCGGCATCAAGGCCGGCTATGCGAAGTTTGAGACCTTCCCCATCTGGAACCTGCCGCTGCGCCATCCGATCAACGTTGCGTATGAGGCCGCCACGGTGGATCTGGGAGACGTCAACATGATCGACCCTTTCCATCTGGAAGCGTACGGCATCCAGGCGGTCAACTACAACCGCGACATTGAGGTCTTTCCCATCCTCAGCGCCACGCTGGAACGCATCTGGGGCGAGATGCCCTATAAGTCACCCACCGATATGGGCGTGAACATGGCGGGCTCCTGCATCACCGACGACCCCTTGGTGCAGCAGTGCGCGCGGCAGGAGGTCATCCGCAGGCTGTATGCCGCGCTGTGCGAACAGCGCCGCGGACACGCGGGGGAGGATGAGGTCGCGAGGCTGCGCATGCTGATGCATCAGCTGAACCTGACGGATGAGGACAGGCCCGTCATCCAGGCCTGCCGCAGGCGCGCAGAGGCGACAGGCAGCCCTGCCGCTGCCATCCAGCTGTCTGACGGCGCTGTGGTCACCGGCAAGACCTCAAGCCTTCTGGGCGCTTCCGCCGCCCTCCTGCTCAACGCGCTCAAGCAGCTGGCCGGCATCCCAAAGCCGGAGAAACTGATCCCCCCTGAGGTCATCGGGCCGATCCAGAACCTGAAGCTGAATTACCTGGGCAACAGCAACCCGCGGCTTCACACCGACGAGGTGCTGGTCGCCCTTTCCATCACCGCCGCCGAAAACAGGAAAGCCGCGCTGGCCCTCAGCCAGCTGCCGCAGCTGAAAGGATGCGAGGTGCACACCTCCGTCATCCTCTCACAGGTCGATGAGAACGTCTTCCGCCGCCTGGGCGTCAACCTTACCTGCGACCCGAAATACCAGACCCACAAGCTCTACCACAAGTGACAATAACGGACCGGCCATAAAACCGGCTCGATCCCATGTCAGCATCCCATGGCGGCGTATTCCTTTCGTGAAACCGGATGAGAGGAACGCCGCATCCTTATGCCCGGTTATGGATCCCGGGCTGTCTGCAGCCCGGGATGAGAATGAATGAAGCGGCGGCGAAGCGCATCTTACTCCAGGGTCACGCCCATCCCCCTGATGAATTTCACCATCGGCACACCCAGCGCGAAGCAGACCGCCGCCTGGCCCGCGCCGACGGTCAGAATGCTGATATAGGGGTGCAGGCCGTAGACGAAATACAGCATCAGGCCGATGACCAGGGCGTTGACAGCGACCGGCATCAGCGCCGCCAGCCAGAGGTTCCCGCGGAACCTGCGGGTTAGCAGGGCCGCCGCCAGCGTCGCCAGGGAGCCGAACACCACGTCCTGCCAGGGCTGCCCGGTGATGAGGTTGCTGACCAGGCAGCCGATGAACAGCCCGGGTGCCGCGGAAGAGAACAGCACGGGCAGCAGGGTGAGCGCTTCGCTGATCCTGAACTGGATCTGGGAAAAGCTGATGGGCGCGAACAGCAGCGTCAGCGCCGTGTACAGCGCCGCCACGATTCCGCCCATCGCAAGGGAACGCACCGGGGACTGATCGTTTTTCATTTTCATTTCATCCCTGCCGACGGGCCTGCCCGGTTCCTCCCATAGTTGGAATGAGCATGCATCCCGTCCGCCGGATTACATGATCTTCCAGATTTTATCGTTATACTCGGCGATCGTCCGGTCAGTGGAGAAGGGTCCGGACATCGCGGTGTTGGTGATCGCCTTGTGCAGCCACAGCCCGCGGTCCATCAAGTCACGGCTGACCCTGCCCTGCGCGGCGGCGTAGGAACCGAAGTCCTTGAGGACAAAGAAATTGTCAGGCCTGCTCCCGCCTGAGCCAAAGAGCAGATCGTGGTAGAGCAGCTGCAGCATCGCGGGGTTGTCCGGGAACAGCGTGCCGTCGATCATCTGGGTGAGGGCTTTGCGGATCTCAACGTTCTGTTCAAAATAATGGATCGGTGCATAGCTGCCCTCGCGGTACATGTTGGCGACCTGATCCGCCTTCATGCCGAAGAGGTAGATGTTGTCCTGACCCACCGCCTGGGCGATCTCGACGTTTGCGCCGTCCAGGGTGCCGATGGTCACCGCTCCGTTCATCATCAGCTTCATGTTGCCGGTGCCGGAGGCTTCCTTGCCGGCGGTTGAGATCTGCTCGGACAGATCGGCTGCGGGGATGAGCGCCTCGGCTGCGGATACGTTCCAGTTTTCTACAAACAGCACCTGGATCATCTTCTTCGCCCGGGGCGAGCGGTCGATCAGGCGGGAGAGCGCCAGGATATAGCGGATGATGAGCTTGGCCTTCTGATAGCCGCGGCTGGCCTTGGCGCCGAAGATGAACAGGCGCGGGGGCATGGTAAAGTTCGGGTCGTCCATGATGCGGTTGTACAGCACGTGGATGTGCAGTGCGTTGAGCAGCTGGCGCTTGTATTCGTGCAGGCGCTTGACCTGCACGTCAAAGAAGAAGTCCGGGTCGGCGGTCATCTCCTGCCGCTGCGTGAGAAACTCGCTGAACACTTCCTTGTTCTGGCGCTTGATGTTGGCGAAGCGTTCACAGAAAGCCGCGTCCTCCCGCAGGGGCAGCAGTTCGCTGAGGGCCTCGGGCTGCATGATCCATTTTTCTCCTATCGCCTCGGTGATGAGCGCCGACAGGCGTGGGTTGCAGGCCATCAGCCACCTTCGGTGCGTGACCCCGTTGGTGATCGCGGTGAATTTTTTCGGCATGATCAGCCCGTAGTCGCGGAAGGTCTCGTTCCTGATGATCTCGCCGTGGAGTTTGCTCACGCCGTTGACCGAGAAGCACTGTGACACGCAGAGGTTGGCCATGTTCACCATACCGTAGGCCAGGATGGCCATGTGCGCGATGCGGTCCCACTCGCCCGGGAAGCGGTCCCATAATTTCTCGCACAGCCTGCGGTTCAGCTCTTCCAGGATCATGTAGATGCGGGGAAGCTGGCGGCGCACCAGGTCCTCCGGCCAGCGTTCCAGGGCCTCGGACATAATGGTATGGTTGGTATAGGCCATGCAGCGGTTGGTGACGGCCTGCGCCTCGTCCCAGCCGAGGCCCTTCTCGTCCATCAGGATGCGCATCATTTCCGCGATGGCAAGGCCGGGATGTGTGTCGTTGATGTGGAACACGGCCTTGTCCGGCAGCGTTTTCCAGTCATCGCCGCCGCGGGACTCAAAGTCGCGCAGCGCGTACTGCAGGCTCGCGCTGACCAGGAAATAATGCTGGCACAGTCTGAGTGTCTTGCCTTCGTAATGGTTGTCCTCCGGATACAGGACCTTGCTGATCACGTTGGCCAGGTCCTGTTCCTTGGTGGCGTTGAGGTAATCGCCGTTGGAGAAGGCGGAGAGGTCCAGGCCCTGCTTGCTCCTGGCGCGCCAGGTGCGCAGGGTGTTGACCCTACCGTTGCCGTAGCCCACAGCCGGCATGTCGTAAGGGACTGCCTCGACGGTCCGGTAGTCCTGAAGGGCGAAAACGGTCTTGCCGCCGATCTCCTGCGTGAGGACCTGGCCCTCGAAATGCACCTCGACCACATCCTCCATCCGGGCGACTTCCCAGACGTTCCCTGCCTGGAGCCAGTCATCCGGAATCTCGATCTGCTGGCCGCCGGACAGTTTCTGGCGGAACAGGCCGTACTCATAGCGGATGGTGCAGCCCATCGCGGGCAGGTCCAGCGTGGCCAGGCTGTCCATGAAACAGGCGGCCAAACGGCCAAGGCCGCCGTTGCCAAGGCCGGGCTCCGGCTCTTCCTGGACGATGTCCCGCCAGGAAAGGCCCAGTTCCGTCAGCGCCCTGGTATAGGGCTCGGTGCTCAGCAGGTTCAGCGCGTTGTTGAACAGCGCGCGGCCCAGGAGAAACTCGATGGAGAGATAGTAGACGCGTTTGCCGTTCTTCTGCTCATCTCGCTCGCGGGATATGATCCACTGTTTCATGATCTGGTCCCGCAGGGTGGATGCGACCGCGTAATATATCTGGTAGGGGCTCGCTTCATTGAGCGTCTTGCCGTAGTACCGCTGGAGCTTGCCCAGGATGGACTGCTTGATCTGGTCTTTTGTCACGCTTGATTCCGGCATATATTCTCCTTGTGGCGCGCATGGCGCATCAAAGAGTATACCATGCCCCTGTTTGGCGCGCAAACAGGAACCCCCCGATGGGAATCGCCCGCGTCCTTCAGCGGGATCACGGCTAAAGCCCGGGACGTTTTTCAGATCCGGCAGAAAATGATATGATTTGTACAATCAGTACAATCAAAGTGGAGTACGTGTAATGACCGGGTCAACACGATGAAAGAAAAATCACCGCAATGATAACATGAAAGAGTAAGAGTATCGTAGTATTTACTCAATAGAAGATAAAAAATGCGGACTTTCTATAAATCAATTCGGACAGTATTAATGTTCTTCAACTACTTAATTATTAAGATCCTAAGGCTGATCAATAACTGTCCGCAAAGCAAACCATCAACAGAATCTCAATAAAGACCATGATCAGAACCGTAGACGCTATACACCCATCCCCGCATCAGTCTGACATCCTTTTTTCAGAACATCAGTCGGAAAAGCGCTGTGCGAACGGCGAAAATAATCCCAAAAAAGCTTTGCGCCGCAGCATTCCGCATGAACTGAGCAATCTGTCCATGGCAGCAAAGGTTACTTCCTCCAGGTTTTTCCTGCTCCTGAAGCGCCTATTGACAAACGCCGTTTGGTTTTCTATGATACGGGCCATCAGGAAAGCAGGCGCGAAGGAGGGATTCCGTTGATCCGCATGGTGATGCGCAGGTCCCCCCGCGTGGAGAGATCCCCGCGCTGCTTGTGCTGCGCCGACTGAAAGTTTTATTACTCATGACGGCCGCCCCGCAGATGCGCAGGGCGGCTGTTTCAGTAAAGGGGAAGAATGGCGGAACAGATGGACGATCGGCCAAGCCAGATCGAACTGAAGAACGTGAGCAAGACGTTCAGCCTGGGAACAAGGGAGAATGTGCACGCCGTGAGGGATGTCTCCCTGCGGATCTCAAGGGGGGACATCTTTGGCATCATCGGCTTCTCAGGCGCGGGGAAGTCCACCCTGGTGCGCCTGATCAACCTGCTGGAGCGCCCGGACACAGGGCAGGTCCTGCTGGAGGGGCACGACCTGACCGCCCTGCCCGAAAAGGAGCTGCGCGGGCAACGCCGGGGCATCGGGATGATCTTCCAACAGTTCAACCTCATGGCCTCCCGCACCGTGCAGGAGAACATCGCCTATCCGCTGTTTGGCTCAGGGCTGTCAAGCAGGGAGAAAAAGGAGAAGGTGAACAATCTCCTGGGTCTTGTGGGGCTCCATGAAAAGGCGGCCGCCTACCCGACGCAGCTGTCCGGCGGACAGAAACAGCGCGTCGCCATCGCCCGCGCGCTTGCCTGTTCCCCCGGCGTGCTGCTGTGCGACGAAGCGACAAGCGCCCTTGACCCCCAGACGACCGGGGACATCCTCCGCCTGCTGCGGGACGTGAACGCCAAATTGGGTGTCACCATCGTGCTGATCACCCACGAGATGGCCGTCGTGAAGGAGATCTGCAGCCATGTCGCGGTGATGGAGGACGGCCGGGTGGTGGAGGAGGGCAGCCTGTACGATATTTTCTCCCAGCCGAGGGAGGCGATCACCCGCCGCTTCATCGACGTGGCCAGCAACATCCGAAAGACCGAGGACATGCTGAGGGAAAATCCGGAGAACCTGGGCGTAAAGCCGGGGGACGTGGTGGCGCGGGTGGACTTCAAGCAGTCCAGCACCCGCCAGGCCGTCGTGTCCTATCTCTCGCGCACCTACTCCCTGGACGTCAACATCGTCTTCGGCAACGTGGAAATGGTCGCCGGCCTGCCGCTGGGGACGCTGGTGGTCTCCTTTTCCGGGGCGGAGGCGGACGTCAAGAGGGCAATCGACTGGCTTGCCGGGCATGACATCAGGGTCGAGGTGATCGCCCATGGCTGAGTATTTTGCGCAGACCTTCCCCAACGTCGTGCGGACGGCCGCGGAACTGCAAAGATGCGTCGGGCAGACGCTGTGGATGGTGTCCCTCAGCGGGCTGATCAGCGCAGCGTTCGGGGTGCTCTTCGGCGTGCTGCTCACGGTGTGCGCCCCGCGCGGCATCCGCCCCAACAGGCTTGTCTTCCAGACACTGGACAAGTCCATCAACCTGTTCCGGGCCATCCCCTTCATCATCATGA
This sequence comes from Bacillota bacterium, assembly GCA_963169565.1. Taxonomy (GTDB): domain Bacteria; phylum Bacillota; class Clostridia; order Christensenellales; family Aristaeellaceae; genus UBA6115. The sequence continues at coordinate 21,955 of CAUJDI010000035.1, forward strand.
TGGCGCTGCTGCTGCCGCTCACCCGGCTGCTGGTGGGGACGGGCATCGGCACAAAGGGCGCGGTCTTCCCCCTCATCATCGGCACCGTCCCCTTCTTTTCCCGCCAGATCCACGCGGCGCTGTGCGAGGTGGACCCCGGCGTGGTGGAAGCGGCGCAGGCGATGGGCTCCTCTCCCCTTGAGATCGTCATCCGCGTCTACCTGAAGGAGGGGCTGCCCGGCATGATCAGGGGCGCCGCCATCACCCTGGTCAACCTGGTCGCGCTCTCGGCCATGGCCGGAACGGTCGGCGGCGGCGGGCTGGGCGACTATGCCATCCGCTACGGGTTCCAGCGCTCCCAGACAGACGTCACCATCGTCACCGTTGTCATTCTCCTGCTGCTGGTCACGCTCATCCAGTCCCTTGGGGCCTGGCTGGCACGCAGGTTGAATCATTAACAAAAGGAGGTCTCCCCCATGAAGAGGAAAACGGCCCTGATTCTGGCACTGCTCGTCCTGCTGAGCGCCGCAGCCGCCCTGGCGGAACCCATTCGGATCAAGGTGGGCGTCGTTGGCGAAAACAACCAGCAATGGGAGCAGGTCATCATCCCCACGCTGAAAAAAGAGGGCATCGAGATCGAGCTGGTGAAGTTCAGCGACTACATCGTCCCCAACCAGGCCCTCGCGGACGGGGACGTCGACCTCAACGCTTTCCAGCACTACAACTTCATGAACAAGTGGTCCAAGGAGCACAACGTGGAGCTGGTCGCGATCGCGGAGACGCTGATCGCCCCGCTGTGCATCTATTCCAGGAAGATCGCCTCCCTGGAGGAGGTCAAGGACGGGGACGGCGTCGCCATCATGAACGACGTGGTCAACGAGGCGCGCGCCCTGCGCATGCTGGAATCCGCAGGCCTCATCAAGCTGCGCGAAGGCATCACGGAATACGCCACGGTGGCGGACATCGCGGAGAACCCGCGCGGCCTGAAGTTCTTTGAGATGGAGGCAGCCATGACCGCCAGCGCCCTGAACGACCCGGCCATCGCCTTCGGTTTCCTCAACGGCACCCACGCCAAGGACGCGGGCTTCACCAACGACCAGGCGCTCTTCATGGAGCAGTATGACCCGAACAACCCCGACATGCACGGCATCATCAACGTCATTGCCGCCCGTGCCGACCGCGCGGATGATCCTGTCTTCAAGCGCATCGCCGAGGCCTACCGCAGCGACGAGGTCCGCGCACTGTTTGACACCGTCTACAAGGGAGTCTATCTGCCTGCGTGGGACTGATGCCCCTGATCGGCGACCCTGAATGATCAAAACCGCCGGGATCGGCGGTTTTCCTTTGTATAAGGGGCGTGATGATCAAGGAAGTTGCCTCACGGGGCGTAGATGATGTCCTCCCGGAGCCGGTAGATCGTCGCGCCGTAACCCCTGCGGCAGAAGGCGTCCACGAACCAGTCGATGTCCTTTTTCGCGTCAAACTGGATGTAGCCGTAGCGTACGCCGCCCACTTTCTTTCCCTTCATGTTGGAATCCGTCCAGGTGACGGTGTCCGTGTCCGGGTCGTAGTCCGCCGTGAACACCAGGCTGTGCGCGCCGACGCCGTAGTAGTAGTTGGCAGCCATCTGGAAAAAGTCGCCTCGCTTCGCCTGCATCAGGAACTCCCTTGCCAGGCGCCTGTTCTCCTCTTTGTTCAGCTTGCTGTCATAACGGAACACGGCCGCCGCGGTAAAGGGGTTGCCCTTCTCCGGCGGGATGTCCATCCACGCCGCGCCGTAAACGTAGGGCTTGCTCTCCTCCGGGGGCAGATTGTCCGGGATGACCAGCTTCACCTCAGGAAACTCCGCCATGCGGAAATCGTCCCGGTTCTCCCGGAACATATACACGGTAAAATTCTTGCAGACGTAGATGTCGCCGGAGCTGGAGGCCTTGCGCGCCCTCCCGTTTGCCGCGTCATATTCCTCCCGCGCGGTTTGGATCATCCGGGAGATGAAGTCCTCCCGCGGGGTCAGCGGTATTTCCTGCAAGGCAAAGCCCGCCAGGGGAAGGGCGATCAGCAGGGCGGACAGCAGACAGACCAGTCTTTTCAAGGCGCGCACCTCCGGTTCATTCGCCCCCATTCTACCCCAGAAAGATGGAAAAGAAAACGCCCTGGGGTGCAGTGCAGGCTTCTCCGGTCCGGCTCAGACCTTTCGGGCGAACAGCCCATGGTGGCTGCAGAAGGAGTACAGCCTTCCCCCGCGCCCCAGGCTGAACCTCGCCGCCGCGTCCCCCTCCGGGTACAGCTTGACGATGCGCACCGCATCGACGGCGACGTGCGCCAGAAAGGAGATATGGTGTGCCTTGTCCATGGGATGGGGAAGGCTGACGAAATGCTCGTCCTCGACCTTTTCGATCCTGATCTCATGCTCGCCCTCCCCTTCCTCGGCCTCCAGGGCGGGCAGGCTGACGCCGCAGCAGCTGAACGCACCCTGGCCGGTGGAAAAGAGGACGTTGCCGCAGACGGGGCAGACGTGAAAGACGCTGCGCGTCATGTTGCCCGCGCGGTTGCGGTTGACGATATGCTCTCCCGAGAGCAGTTCGGCGACGGACACGCCCAGGGCGGTAGCCAGCGGCTCAAGCAGGGTGATGTCCGGCAGTCCCCTGCCGGTCTCCCATTTGGACACCGCCCTGTCGGTGACCATCAGGGTCTCCCCGAGTTCCTTCTGCGTGTATCCCTTCTTCTCCCTGAGGGAGCGGATCGTTTCCCCCGTGACGTAGTTTCCCACAGCGCACCTCTTTTCTCCGCCCGAGCGGCATCTGAACGATACACCCGGATCATGCCCAACGCAAACTACGCTCCGTAGAGTGCGCCGGAAGGCGGCCTTTTTCGCGCGGCAGTCCTATGTTACAATGCCCAAAGGAGGCTCTGATGATCGACATCCTGGGCGGGCGCGCCGGGCATCTGTGGGCCCCGGTGGCGGCAAGAATAAGCGAGAGCTATCACGCGGGGCGCGAGTGCGTCCTGCTGGTGCCGGAGCAGTACACCCTGCAGGCCGAGCGCGACGCGCTCACAGCGCTCGGGGTGCCCGGCTTTTTCCGCCTGCATGTGCTGTCCCCGTCGCGCTTTGCCAATTTCGTCCTTGAGCGCGCCGGCCGGGACAAAAGGGTGGTGATCGATGAGCGCGGCCGGCTGATGACCATGGCCCGCGCGCTGTGGAGGACAAGGGAAGATCTGCTGTTCTATGCAGGCGCCAGGGAGATGCCGGGGTTCGCGCACAGGCTGACGGAGGCGGTGGGGGAACTGAAGGGCGCGGGACTGACGCCGGAAGACCTGCTCCGGCCGCTGGAAGCGCAGCAGGAGGAGAACCCCAGGCTTCAAGATCTGGCCGTTCTGTACCGTGAATATGAAAGCCTCCTTGCGGGGCGGCTGATGGACCGGGAGGACGGCGAACGTGAACTGCTCAGCCGTTTCGCGGCCTCCGGCCTGTTTTCAGGCGCGGATTTTTTTGTCTATGGCTTTGATCTCCTGTCCGAACCGCTCATCCGCCTGGTGTCAGCCTGCGCGGCGAAGGCGCGGCGGATGACCGTCGCCCTGGTGATGGACAGCGCGGACGCCCCGGACGGGGAAGCGTTTGAGCCGATCCGGGACAGCGCCCTGCGGCTGATTGACAAACTTGCGCAGCTGGACCTTCCCGCTTCGATCCGTTTTCTTCCGCGGGATGACGCGGACATGCCGCCGGCCCTCTCCCACCTGGAGCGCAGCCTGCTGCGCCTGCGCCCGGATCCGTTCCCGGATCGCCCGGAAGGCCTGCAGCTGTTCGCGGCGAAGACGCCTCATGACGAGGTCCGCCGCGCCGCCGCGATGATCAAAACCGAGCTGCTCTCAGGCACGCCGCCTGAGGACATCGCGGTCCTCATGGCGGACGAGGGGTATGCCCCGCTGATCCCCGGAGTTTTTTCAGACTACCGGATCCCCCACTACCTCGCGGTGAAGGAACCCATCCTTGGACACGCGCTGGTGCGATGCCTGATGGATGCGCTCAACTGCATCAAGTCCGCAGCCTGGCACCAGGAGGACGCCATCAGCTACCTCAAATCCCCTTTCTCGCCCCTGACGGAAGAAGAGGGCTTCCGGCTGGAAAACTGGGCGCTGCGCTGGGGCCTGCACGGCAAACGGTGGACGCAGCCCGGCAAGAGGGGGGAGGAGCCGGAAAGAAGCGAGATGGAGGCGCTGCGGGAAAAGGCCGTGCGGCCCATCCTGAAGATGCACGGCGCGCTGGTCAAAGCCAGAACGGCCTCGGACTCCATCCGCGCGGTCATCTCCTTTCTCGAAGACCTGGATGCTCACCGGCGCATCATCGGGCTTGAGAAAACCCTGTCGGAACAGGGCCTGCTGGCGGAGTCTGTCCGAACACGCCAGGTATGGGAGACACTGTGCGGCTTTTTTGAGCAGATGAACGAGCTGCTGGGCGATGAGCGCATCCCCCTGAGCCGCTTCCCCGAATGGCTGCGGGAAGGTCTGAGCATGACGGAGCTGTCCGCCCTGCCGCCTCAGGAGCGCTGCGTGCAGGCAGGCCCTATGGGCTCGCTGATGACGCGCGGGACGAGAGTCATTTTCCTGCTGGGGCTCAACAGCGCTTCGCTGAACCTGAAGGATGAATCCCTCATCAGCGACGGTGAGCGGCGAAAACTGGAAACGGCGTTCAAAACGCGCATGAGCCTGCCGCTTGCCGAGCGGGAGGCGATGAAGACCCTGGACCTCTGGAAGGCCGTCAGCGCCGCCGGGGACAGGCTGTATCTGAGCTACGCCCTCTCCAGCGAGCAGGGCGAAGCCCTGGGGCCGCTTGCCCAGCTCACCCGCATCCAGCGCCTGTTCCCCAAACTGATCGAGGAGGGCGGCGCGGTGGAGGGTCTTCGGGATCCTTCTCCCCTGGCGCCCGCGGCCGCGCTGGACGAGGCCGCGATGATGCTGGCCGCGGGGGAGCTGGAAGGCCCCTGGCAGAAAGCCTGGACCTGGCTGAATGACGCGCCGGAATGGCGGTTTCAGGTGCGGGCAGTGCTCAGCGCGCTTTCCGGAGACGATCCGGACAAACGCCTGGACAAGAGGATCAGCGCTGCGCTCTTCAGCATGAGGACGGTGTCGGTGTCCAGGCTGGAGACCTACGCCGGTTGCCCCTTCCGCCATTTTGTCCAGTATGGCCTGCGCCCGCAGGAGCGGCTGGAATGGGTCGTCAGGCCGGTCGATTTCGGTTCCTTCTGCCACAGCGCGATGGAGGGCTTTGCCAGGCGGCTGAAAGAAGAACCCAAATGGCCCGACGTGCCCCGGGAAACCAGCGACCATCTGATGGACGCGGTGCTGAACGAGCTGACCGCGGCCTGGGACAATGAACCCTGGGCGGATACCGCGCGGGCCAGGAAGGAAGCCGCGCGTTACCTGGAGATCCTCCGCCGCGCCGCATGGACGGTCACCGAAACCGGCAGCGTCTCCGCCTTCAGGCCGGCCTTCAGTGAGGTCCGGTTCGGCTTTGAAGCGGGAGCGCCCGGGCTTACCCTGCAGCTGGACAGCGGGGAGACACTGACGCTGCGCGGCACCATCGACCGGATCGACACCGCCGTCAGCAGCGAAGGCCGCTACCTCCGAGTGATCGACTACAAGACCGGGAACGCTGCCCTCAACGCCTCGGATTTCGCTTCTGGCGCGCAGCTGCAGCTGCTGCTGTATCTGAAGGCCGCGCAGGGTCTCTTCGGGGGGCATCTGGCCGCAGGCGCGTTTTATCAGCCGCTGGCCGACCCGACCGTGCGCGCAGAGAACGAACAGGAAGCAGAAAAGGAAGCCAGGAAACGCCTCCGTCTCAACGGATTGCTGCTGCTTGATCCCGGCGTGATCCGCATGATGGATTCAGGCGATCCGCCCGTGAGCCTGCCGGCTTACCTGCTCAAAAACGGCGAACCAAGAGCCAATGACCACCTGGTGAGCCGGGAGGGAATGAACAGGCTGATGAAGATGGCGGAAGGGAAGGCGAAGAACCTCGCCGAGGGGATCTATTCCGGCGCCATCCCGCGCTCGCCCCTCGTGCGCGCCTCCGGCCGGGCCGAATGCGCCTTCTGCGAGTACAGGGGCGTCTGCCGCCAGGACCGCCTGAGCCGGGAAAAGCTGGTCAGGCGCTTCCCCAAAACGGGCTTTTCCGTCCTGACAGCGCAGGAGGGAGCGTCAGGAGCCGAGTGAACGCCATGCTGGATAACGGCCGTCGGTTTGTGGTATACTTCATGCAGATCATATAAAGGGGGGATGTCCCGTGATACAAGTCATCCACGGCAAGAAAGGTTCCGGTAAAACAAAACGGATCATCGATATGGCCAATGACGCGATCAAGAACCAGAAGGGCGATGTCGTCTTCGTGGACGACGACAACCGTTACATGTTCGACCTGAGGCATGAGATCCGCTTCGTCAACGCAGGCGAGTATGCCATCTCCGGCCCGGAGATGTTCTACGGTTTCCTGTGCGGGATGATGGCCCAGAACTTTGACGTCACGGTCGTCTTCATCGACGCCTTCCTGAAGCTCGTCAACGTCAGGCCAGATGAGACCGAGTGGTTTTTCCGGAACCTGGAGGGCCTGGGTGAAAAGCGCAACATCACCTTCGTCCTGTCCGTCAGCTGCGACGACGCCGACGCGCCGGACTATATCCGCAAGTATTTCATCTGACCGGAGGACGGGCAGCGAATGAAGAAATGGATCTGCAAGGTCTGCGGATTTATCTTTGAGGGGGAAGAGCCCCCGGAGATCTGTCCGGTCTGCAAAGCCGGGAAGGAATTCTTTGAGCCTCTCTCCTCCGGCCGTTCCTGGGCCGATACGCATACCCCCGGTCTCGCCCGCGGGACAGACATCAGAGCGGTCAAGGCCCTGAAGGAGCGTTTTCTCAATGACTGCCAGGAAGTCGGCCTCTACATGGCCATGGGCCGCGCTGCCGACCGGGAAGGATACCCCGAAGCGGCGAGCGCCTTTGTCCGCATCGCGATGGAGGAAGCGGACCACGCCGGCCGGCTGGCCGAACTGCTGGGCGAGCATTTCTCCCCCGATACCCGCAGCAACCTCAGCCTCAGGACGGACGCCGAAACCAGGGAATGCCAGGACAAGAAAGCGCTGGCTGAGCTGGCGCGCGAGCTGGGTTATGACGCGATGCACGACGCGCTGCATGAAATGGCCAAGGATGAGGCAAGGCACGGCATGGCGCTGGACGGTCTGAAAAGGCGTCTGTTCCCGGAAGAGAAAGCATAGGAGAACAGGAACATAACAAAAAAGAAGGCCGGAAGGTCTTCTTTTCCATATGGCTGACGGCCGGTTAAGGCCTGACCAACGGTTTTTCCTCCGTGCCGCCGGTCATGCCGGAAACAAACCCGAACCGCTTCCTTCTTTCATAGGGCAGCAGGTGCCTGAGACGGACCACGATCGTGCCCGTGATCCCGCCCATGACCGCGCCGACAATGACCAGCAGCGCGATATAGGTATACAGCACAGGATAGCGGTGAACAAGGATCGCCACCAGCAACTGGCCGACGTTGTGCAGCACGCCTCCGATGATGCCAGCGCCGATGGGGCTTACGTCCCTGAACACGAAGATCATCAGCACCATGCCGATCATGCTCAGGATGCCGCCGGCCAGGCTCAGGCTGAGCGTGATGAAGTTGAGCCCCGCGAACAGGACGGCGGACAGGAAGACCTTGGACAGCATCAGGGCAAAGGAAACAGGCACCCCGAACCAGTACAGGCAAAGCAGAAGCACGCAGTTGCTCAGGCCCAGCTTGATGCCGTAGCCCAGCCCCAGCGAGAGGATCTTCTCGATGTAGCCCAGGATCAGCATGATAGCCACAAACAGGCCGGAAAGGGCGAGACTCTTCGTGCTCATCACGGATTTCCCTGCGTGAGGCGCACCGCGTCTTCCCTGGTGATCAGCTCCAGGCTCAGCTCATGGGGCAGGCAGGTGATCCAGGACTGGAATACACGGGTGGCAATGTTGTCAAGCGTCATCATGCCCTGGCGGATGCAGTCGTGGTTCGGGCAGTTGGCGCTGTGCATGACCACACTGTTTTTGTCGATGCGGATCACGTTTTCCCATCCCTTGTCCTGGCGGATGACAATCTCCCCGGGGCCGTTGAGCGGCACCAGGTCATAATACGCCCTGCCCTGCTTGATGCGCAGATAGCTTTCGGCGTCTCTCAGGGCAGCCCCGCTGCCCAGGCTGTCCGCGTTGCTGAGCGTCAGCGTCGGCAAACCCGCCTCAGGAGACGCAGGTCTGAACAGACTGTCGGCCAGCAGCAGCAGCAATGCCACTGCCAGTACAGCCAAGATGACCCAGACATCCCTTCGCTTCAATCTCCTGCCTCCCCCATTCTTTGCGCATGATAGCGATTCGAGGCCTTTTTGTAAAGCGCGGAGGGCGGAATGAGAATCTGATTGAAAAGTCGGGACTTTATATCGTATAATGCGGTGAAAGGAGTGTTGATATGGGCAAATATTTCGGGACAGACGGTTTCCGCGGCGAGGCGGGCGTTGAACTGACCGCCGACCACGCGATGCGCATCGGACGTTTCCTTGGGCATTACTTCGGCAAGGAGAGGAAAGCCAGAATCGTCATCGGCAAGGATACCCGCCTGTCCAGCTACATGCTGGAGGACGCACTGTCCGCGGGCATCACGGCTTCAGGCGCGGACGCCTACCTGCTGCACGTCACCACCACCCCGAGCGTCTCCTTCATAACCCGCAGCGAACGCTTCGACTGCGGCGTGATGATCTCCGCCAGCCACAATGTCTACTATGACAACGGCATCAAGCTGTTGAACCAGCAGGGGGAGAAGATGGACGAGGTCATCATCACCCAGCTGGAGCATTACCTGGACGGCGATCCCGGCGCCATCCCCTTCGCCCGGCGCGAGCGCGTCGGCAAGACGGTGGACTATTACGGCGGCCGCAACCAGTATGTAGGGTATCTGATCTCCCTCTCCCGCTTTTCCTACAAGGGGTTCAAGATCGGCCTGGACTGCGCCAACGGCAGCACCTGGCAGATCGCCAAGTCCGTGTTCGACGCGCTGGGCGCGCAGACCTACGTCATCAACAATACCCCCAACGGCCTGAACATCAACCAGGGCTGCGGCAGCACGCACATTGAGGGGCTGCAGAAGCTGGTGCGAGAGAACAGGCTTGACGCGGGCTTTGCCTTTGACGGCGATGCCGACCGCTGTCTGGCGGTTGACGAGAAGGGCAACACCATCAACGGCGACCACATCCTCTATATCTACGGGCGCTTCATGAAGGAGCGCGGGAACCTCACCGACAACACCATCGTCACCACGGTCATGTCCAATTTCGGGCTGTACAGGGCCCTGGACGAAATGGGCATCCAGTACAAGCAGACCGCCGTGGGAGACCGATATGTATATGAGTGCATGCGCGACAACGGCCACCTGCTAGGCGGCGAGCAATCGGGCCACATCATCTTCGGCAAGTACGCCAATACCGGGGACGGCCTGCTGACCGCCATCAAGGTGATGCAGGCCATGCTGGCCAGCGAGGTTCCGCTGTCCAAGCTCGCCGAGCCCATGCAGATGTACCCCCAGGTGCTCAGGAACGTCCGGGTCACCGACAAGGATGGAACGCTCAAGCATCCCGACGTCCTCAAGGCTGTCAAGGCGGCCGAGGAGAAACTGGGAAAGGAGGGCCGCGTCCTACTGCGCAAGAGCGGAACGGAGCCCGTGCTCCGCGTGATGGCCGAATCCCTCACCCAGGAACTGTGTGAAAAGTGCGTCCAGGGCATCATCCAGGCCATGAAGGACAACAACCTGGTCCTTGAGGAGAATTAGGATGCTGAAGATCATCGATTTGTTCGATCTCTTCCACAGCGCGGCCGGGGAATGGCTCAAGGGGTTCACATGGCCCTGGGAAGCGCTGGAAGGGATCACGGACACGATCCTGCGCCTGGGCGCAGGCCTTGACCCACAGGAGTATGACCATCCCAGGGAAGACGTCTGGATCGCCAGATCCGCCAAGGTCTTCCCCTCCGCTTACATCGGCGGGCCCTGCATCATCGGCCCTGAAACAGAGGTCCGTCACTGCGCCTTCATCAGGGGGTCCGCGCTGGTCGGCGCGGGGTGCGTCGTCGGGAACTCCACGGAGCTGAAGAACGTCATCCTCTTTGACAAGGTGCAGGTGCCCCATTACAACTATGTGGGCGATTCCATCCTGGGCTACAAGGCACACATGGGCGCCGGCTCCATCACCTCCAACGTCAAGAGCGACAAACTGCCTGTCGTCATCCGCTGCGGGGAAGAAAGGATGGCCACCCAGCGCAAAAAGGTCGGCGCGATGATCGGCGACGAGGCTGAGATCGGCTGCAACGCTGTCATGAATCCCGGCACTGTCATCGGCCGCCAGGCGATCGTGTACCCCACCTCCTGCGTGCGCGGAACGGTGCCGGAAAAGCACATCTTTACGGCGGAAGGAGTCCTCAAGCCGCGCGCCTGACCATTCCCTTGCCCTTTCCCGAAAGCGAAGGTATAATCACAGGGCGCGCATGCCGCGCCTTTATGAATCCCGATTGGAGAATGCTGAATGAGACTTTCCCAGACAAAGCACAAAGCCATGCTCACCGCGCTGCTGCTGGCCGGGGTACTGCTGCTGGGCGGCTGCAGCCTGGTGGTCAAGGATCCGGAGGTGGACGCCCGGCAGATCATCCTTGAGGTCAACGGCGAAACCGTTGACAAGGCGCGCTTTACGCAGATCTACAACAACGCCTACAACAACGCCTACCAGGAGCAGCTGATGTACCAGCAGTACGGCCTGATCCAGGGCATCAACCTGGACCCGGACCAGATCCTGCTGGACACGCTGGACGCCACCGCAAAGGACCTCCTGCTGCACCAGAAAGCCCATGACTTGGGCCTTGACGGGCTGACGGAGGAGGAGACCGCCGCGATCCAGGAAAAGGCGCAGGCGGATTATGATAACATCCTCGTGCAGGTGAAGGACGCCTTCTTCGCGCAGAGCACCCTGACGGGGGAAGAACTTGACGCGGCGCTCAAGGCCAAGGCGGAGGAGCTTGGTTTCTCCATGGAAGTGTTCGTCCAGAGCGGGAAAGAGCAGGACCTGCACGACAAGCTCTTCGCCCGCTTCGCAGAGGGCCTGACCATAACCGAGGAAGAACTCCAGGCGGAGTATGACGCCAGGGTCAGCGAGGCCAAAACGAAGTATGAACAAACCCCATCCGCCTACGGCACCGATCTCACAGGGGGCCAGCCGGTTTACTACGCCCCGGCCGGCTACCGCTACGTCAAGCAGATCCTGGTCAAGCTGACCTCTGATGACGACAGCGACATCAAGGCGTTGAAGGCGGAGCTTGCGCCGCTTGGGACGGCGCTGACGGAGGCACAGGCGGACGCGGATGAGTTCAAAGCGCTGCTTCAGTCCGAAAGCCTGAGTGAAGCGGATCAGAAATACCTGAAGGAGCAGCAGGCCGGGCTGAGCGGCGATGAGGCTGTCAGGCTGGGCAAGCTGCTGGCTCTTGAATCCCTTGAGGCCGCTGAAGCGGAAGAACTGAAAGCGTTACAGGCAAAGGTCCCGGTCTATCAAGCGCTGGCGGAAGCCCAGGCAGCTTATGACGCGAAGAACGATGAGCTGAAAGCGAAGAAGGAAGCCGCGCTTGCCGCCATCCAGCCCAAGGCGGAGGAGATCCACGCGCTGGCGACGGCCGAAGGCGCTAACTTCGACGACCTGATCAAGGAATACAACGAGGATACCGGGATGCCTGAAACAGGCTATCCCGTCAGCGAAGCCAGCACGAACTTCGTGACTGAGTTCACCCAGCCCGCCATGAAGCTTTCGTCCGTCGGCGAGGTCAGCCAGCCCAGCGCAAGCGACTACGGATACCACATCATGCTCTACGCCGCGGACATCCCCGAAGGGCCCGTCACGCTTGAGTCAGTCAGCGAAACCATCCGGGCGGAACTGCTGAAATCCAAACAGGAAGAAGCCTACAACGCTGGCGTTGAGGAGTGGATCGCCGCCGCCGTTATCAGGAAATATCCGGAACGGATGGACTGATCCGCCGTCCAGGTTCAATCACGAAGGCCCGCGCGATGCGGGCCTTCGTGCCTGTATAATACTGTCCTTGATGAAGTTTCAGAGGGCACAGCACTCTGACTGAAAACGTTTCATTCGGCTTTGCCGGGCGGGCGGGGAGGTTTGCGCCAGCAATTCATTCCTTGCATTTTCACAGTCCGGGAGCGAAGCGACCAAGTGAAAATGTTCGTTCCTCTAAACGGCAAAGTGTCCGCAGACGCTTTGTCGATCTTGTTTAAACCCTGAAGGGATTCAGCCAGGCCCTTTTGCCGTCGCCGCCGATCAGGACGATCCGTATAAAACTCTCCCCCCGTCCGCGGTCCAGGCGGTACTCTGCCTGCGTGACACCGCTACCCGCCGTCGCGCGGTCATCGTTCCAGGCCAGGTCGGAATGGAAGACCACCGCGCTCACAGGCGAGCAAATCACCCGCACAATGTCACCGTCCAGTTCGACCCGTTCAAAGCGCGGCCCCTGGGAGGCGTAGAATCGGCCCCGGCGCAGGGCACCGACGACGTCTTCACGCTCAAGCCTGTCCGCCTGGAGGAGGGTAAAGGAACGGGCAAGCTCTTCCCCGTAAAAATGGCTGTCGTCCGCCGCGATGGTGGGATGGAGCAGGCCGTCGGAAGCCAGCAGGTCCAGGATATGGGTGGAATCCGCGCGGTCGGCGTTGTAGGGCGGGCGGGATACGGAATTATAGATCTCAACGCCGGCAAGACCCTCGAGGCCCTTGATGGTGTCCGGCCGGTTCATGGACCAGTGCGGGTGCGCCAGAAAGGGCACGCCGCCGTTCCTCAGGATGGCGTCTATATACTCCCGGGCCTTCATCCCGGGCCGGATCCCCTCCGTCAGGCCTTCATGAACGCCGATGCCAAGGAAGTGGAGAACTTCACGCTCCGTGGGTTCTTCGTCAAGCTCGATCCCGGTGAGCAGCAGCAGCCGGCCCCGGTATTCCGGGATCCGGGTGATCATGCGGTGGTCGGTGACGGCCAGGAAATCATATCCCCGGGACTCATACGCCATGACGGCCTGCATCGGGTCCAGCTGCCCGTCGCTCATGGTGGTATGCATGTGCAGGTTGCCTTTGTACTCCCGGCCTGTCGCCTCAAAAATAACCATTCTGTCCCTCCCCGGCTCATTTCGCGCCCCGCCATCATATCACTCCTGATATGATGCGAAAAGAGCCGGAAAGCGGTACAATGCCGGGTGCGCGTGCGCGCAGGCATTTGGGAGGAGCACAGGAATGGAACGGAAACGCTGTGAGATCATCTGCGTCGGCACGGAACTGCTGCTGGGGGACGTTCTCAACACCAACGCACAGTACCTGGCAAGAGGGCTTTCGGAGCTGGGACTGGACCTTTTCGTTCAGACCGTGGTGGGCGACAACGAGGCGCGCATGGAGAGCGCCGTGCGCTCCGCGATGGAGCGGGCGGAGATCCTGCTGTTCACCGGCGGCCTGGGTCCGACGGCGGACGACCTGACCAAGGAGGTCGTGGCGCGTTGTTTCGGGCGAAAACTGCTGATCGACGCGCAGGCGCTGGAGGAGATCCGTTCCTTCTACACCCTCACGCGCAGGCCTATGCCGATCAGCAACGAGAAGCAGGCGCTCCTCCCTGAGGGCGGGATCATCCTGAAGAATCCGCAGGGCACAGCGCCCGGCTGCGTCCTCTTCAGCGACAGAGGGCATACCGCTGTGCTGATGCCGGGCCCGCCCCGTGAAATGCGGCCGATGTTTGACAGGGAGGTCGTCCCCTTCCTCCGTCAGTTTTCCTCCGGCACCCTGCTTTCCCGAGTGGTGAGGGTCATCTCACTGGGCGAGTCGCGCATGGCGGAAATGCTCTCCGACCTGATGGATGAGGGCGTCAACCCCACCCTGGCCCCCTACGCCAAGGACGGCGAGGCGATGGTGCGGGTGACGGCCCGGGCGGACAGCCGGGAAGCGGCGCTGGCCCTGACCGAGCCGGTGATCCGGGAAATCAGGCAGCGCCTGGGCCGGCACGTCTACGGTGTGGATGTGAACAGCCTGGAGGAGGTCATCGCCGGGCTGCTGGCTGAAAGCGGCCTAAAGGCGTCCTTCCTGGAGGCGGGCAGCGGCGGCCTGGCTGCCTGCCGCATGCAGGCGGCGGATGGCGCGTCCGGGGTGTGCGGCGCAAGCCTGTCCGCCCCGGACCTGAGCGGATTGGCCCCTTTGCTCGGGATCCCCCGTCTCCTGCCCGAAAACCCCGCCGACGCCTGCGCATTCCTCTCCAGGGAATCGGGACGGCAGCTTGATGCCCTTGTCCGCGCGGTCATCTGGCAGAATGGAACGCAGTACGCCTGCGCCGTCACTGTCGAGGGGGAGACCCGGCAGTACGTCCAGTCGATGCCTTCGCGGGGGCTGGATTATTACCGCACGGCCGCCGTGCAGGCCTGCTTTGATATGATGCGGCTGATGCTGCTGGACAGGCTGGACGCCAAAAAACAGAAGTAAAGCACATCATGCAGAGAAAAGGACCCCGGATCTCCGGGGCCCTCGCGTATAAATTTTTCTTTACCAGATGCCCAGCCACTGCCCCAGGGCCCAGGGTTTGAGCAGGTGCAGCAGCAGAAGCAGGAAACTGACCAGAACGCTGATCTTGTGCGCCTTGAACAGCCCCTTCTTTTTCAGCCGGTAATGGGCCCCGCCCAGAATCGCCGAAAAAAGGAAGCCCAGGTACACCAGCAGGCCGGTATGCAGCCTGATCCGGTTGTTCAGCGCCAGAAAGCCGTGGATGATGGCGATCACAGCCAGTATCAGCCCGAGCGGTTTGTGCAGTTTGCGCAGGAACTTGAGCAGGTTCAAGAAGCGCTTGTCCTTGGTCTTGAACGTCCAGTTGTTCAGCATGCGCAGCCAGTACGGCGAACTGGCCACCACGGCCAGCCCCAGGCTGGTCCATCCCAGGATGCTGTAGATCATGCTTCCTCCATTTGTATCAGGCGTTCATCAGAAGGCGGTGTCCTGTCAGTCTCTTGAACAGGTCAGGATCGGGGACCCCGGAAACTGTGTCTCCCCGGGATCCCCAGGTTTGATTCAGAATCAGTCGATCAAAACGCCGACCTGGACCACTTTGTCCAGCACAGCGATCCCGTGGGGGGAGGCTTCCGCTTCCGCGGTCACGTCCGCACCTGCCTGAAGCCCTGCATGTGCGCCATTTTCCCAGGCGGCGCTCTCAGTAACGTCATAGATGATGCCGCTGACCGCGACGTAGGCGGGCCGGCCGTCCCTGCCGTCATAGGCCTTGAGTTCCTCAAGCGTCAGTTCCACCTTCAGGCGGCCGATCTCTACCACGTTAGCAAGCTTGCCAACACCATGGGGGGATCTTTCCTTGATTTCCTTCGTCAGGTCCGCACCAGCCTGGAAGCCATTGTGCGCGCCACCCCTCCAGGCGCGGCTGGCGGTCATGTCATAGATGATGCCGTCCACCGCCACATAGGCCGGACGTCCGTCCCTGCCGTCATAAGCCTTGAGTTCCTCCAGTGTCAGCAGCACGCGCACACGCCCCACGGCCTTCACGTTCTGCAGCTTGCCGACCCCGTGTGGGGAAATTTCCTTGATCTCTCTCGTCAGGTCGTTGCCGGCTTTGAATCCGTTGTGTTCGCCGTTCTTCCATGGAATGCTGTCGGTCATGTCATAGATGATGCCGTCCACCGCCACGTAGGCCGGACGGCCTTCTTTGCCGTCATACTGCCTGAGCTGTTCCAGGGAGAGCAGGAGGGGCGCTTCGTCCGCGGCAAGGACCGCCGGGAGGGCCAGAAGGGTCATGACCGCCATCAGGGCGGCCAGGATGGGTTTCAGTTTCCTTAACATAAAAAGGATACTCCTCTCAAAACGAATTTCAAGATAAAATTACCCGGCCTGGACCCGGCTCAAACCGCAGGGGACAAACCGGCGGAAATACGCTATAATGGTCAATGCCGGCAGACGGGCCGGCAAACGGATGAACGGGGGAGACGGATGCTGCGGCAGATCATCAGGATCGACAGGGACCTTTGCAACGGATGCGGGCTGTGCGTAAGCGCCTGTCACGAGGGTGCCATCATCCTCAGGGACGGCAAGGCGGAACTGCTCCGGGATGATTACTGCGACGGGCTGGGAGCCTGCCTGCCGGTCTGCCCGACCGGCGCCATCACCTTTGAAACCCGCCAGGCGGCCGTGTTCGACGAGGAGGCCGTCAAAACACGAAAGGCTGATGTCAAGGCAAAGGAGCCCACTCCCTGTCCCTCCGGTTCGGCCTGCCCCGGCCGTCAACCCGTAAAGTTCAGCTCGGACAGGGTTTCGGACGGCAATGACACCGTATTCCGGTCCAAGGACAGCGAACTTTTGAATTTCCCGGTACAGATCCGGCTGGCCGCAGCGAACGCCCCGTTTTTCAGGGATGCGCACCTGCTCATCGCGGCAGATTGCGCCGCCTACGCCCACGGTGATTTTCACCGCCGGTTCATAAAAGACCGCGTCACCCTCATCAGCTGCCCCAAGCTGGACGATCCGGGGTACGCGGACAAGCTGACGGACATCCTGCGCCTGAATGACATCCGCTCCGTCACCCTTGTGCGCATGGAGGTGCCCTGCTGCGGCGGGCTGACCAGGGCGGTCATGAAAGCGATTGACGGGAGCGGAAAAGCGATCCCCTGGCAGGTGATCACCTTGAGTACCAGGGGCGAGATCACGGACCAGTAGCGATAACGCTGTATTGAACCAAACAATCTGAAGGAGGAACAGGAGATGGAAGCTTCAGTTGACCAGAGCGGATGCATCGGCTGCGGCCTGTGCGCGGACACCTGCCCGGAAGTTTTCCGGATGAACGATGAGGGCCTTGCGGAAGCCTACGGCGAGGTCAATGACGGCAATCAGGAAGCCGCGGAAGAAGCCAGGGACAACTGCCCGGTGGGCGTGATCACGGTCGAATAGCCGTCCCATCCCTCAGACCGCCCGGCAGAAACATGCCGGACGGTCTCTCTGTGTCAATGAGGGCGGATCACGCCGTATAAACGAAGCCGTGATCCTGCCCGATCACCCGCTCAGCCGGAATGGGCAAGCCCGGACAGAGCAATCAATTTATCACGTCGCATTGATTTTTGGAGGGCACATGGAAGAACGGCTCATGGAGATCGCACGGCGGCGCACCTTTGCCATCATCAGCCATCCGGACGCGGGCAAGACCACGCTGACGGAAAAGCTGCTGCTGTACGGCGGCGCCATCCGCCAGGCAGGCAGCGTCAAGGCGCGCAAGGCCGCTGCCCACGCGACAAGCGACTGGATGGAGATCGAGAAGCAGCGCGGCATCTCCGTGACCTCCAGCGCCATGCAGTTCTCCTTTGACGGCTATCACATCAACATCCTGGACACCCCAGGGCACCAGGACTTCTCGGAGGACACCTACCGGGTGCTGGTGGCGGCGGACAGTGCCGTCATGCTGCTGGACGCCTCCCGCGGCGTGGAGGAGCAGACCGTCAAGCTGTTCAAGGTCTGCCGGATGCGCGGCATCCCCATTTTCACCTTCGTGAACAAAATGGACCGCGCCGCCAAGGACCCCTTCGCCCTGATGGAGGAGCTGGAGCAGGTGCTGGGCATCCGTTCCTGCCCGGTCAACTGGCCCATCGGCGTGGACGGGGATTTCCAGGGCGTATACCACCGGGATACCAAAGCGGTGGAACTGTACTTTTCCGGCGACCACGGGCGCACCAAGGCCATCAAGACCGAAATCGCACTGGATGACCCCGCGCTGCCTGGGATGCTCGACGCGCACTACATCAGGCGGCTGAGGGAGGAGAGCGAGCTGCTGGACACGGCAGGCGACAGCTTTGACCTGGAAGCCATCAGGGGAGGGGAGCTGACCCCCATGTTCTTCGGCTCCGCCATCACCAATTTCGGCGTAGAGCCCTTCCTCAACCGTTTCCTGCGCTACACCCTGCCCCCGACGCCCAGGGAAAGCGACCGGGGGATGATCTTGCCGGATGATCGGGACTTTTCTGGTTTTATCTTCAAGATCCAGGCCAACATGAACCCCGCCCACCGTGACAGGCTGGCCTTCGTGCGCGTGGTGTCCGGGGTGTTCCGGCGCGACATGAATGCCTGGCACACAGGCCCTGGAAAGCAGATCCAGCTGAAAGCCCCTCAGCAGTTCATGGCCGATGAGCGCGCGATGGTGGAGACCGCCTACCCCGGCGACATCATCGGGCTGTTTGACCCCGGCATCTACCATTTGGGCGACACGCTCAGCCAGCAGCCCGGCCTGCGCTTTTCCCGCATCCCCGTGTTCGCTCCGGAACATTTCGCCCGCGTGCGCCCGCTGGACAGCATGAAGCGCAAGCAGTTCCTCAAGGGCATCGCCCAGCTGAGCGAGGAGGGCGCGATCCAGACCTTCACCCGCGAGGACATCGGTCTGGAGCAGAGCATCATCGGCGTGGTGGGCGTGCTGCAGTTTGACGTGCTGGCCTACCGCCTCAAGAACGAGTACGGCGCGGAGCTGCTGATGGACATGCTGCCCTGGCGTTTTGTGCGCTGGGTGAGGGAGACCCCAAAGCCCGTGGACCAGCTCCAGCTCACCTCCACCACTGTCCGCGGAAATGACGCGCAGGCCCATCCCGTCCTGTTCTTTGAGAACGAGTGGAGCATCCGCCTGGCCGGGGAAAAGAATCCGGGGCTGGTACTGGATGAGATCGAGCCGATGGAGAATTTCGTTTAGAATGCAGGCAGCAATCCTGCCCCTTTCCATCGGAACTGCCGGAAGGATCGATTGACAGACCCGACCAATGGCGAAGATAATACCGATCAGAGGAATTAAAAACTGAACAGGAGGGTCCCATGAGAAATCGCTTCCTGACCTTGCTCGCCGCGCTGTGCGTACTGACTGTTTCCGTTGCCCCCGTCTATGCCCTGGCGGTACAGGACGTCCAGCCGCTCTGGGAGGCGGGAGAGGCCCGCAGCAAGATCGTCGTCATCAGCGACATCCACCTGGGCATCGATGACTCCTTTGCCGAGATCGGGACCAACAGGGAGTTCCTGCTGCAGTTTTTGAAACGGATCCAGGCGACGCCCGACGTGCGGGAGCTGGTCATCGCCGGCGATTTCCTCGACGACTGGTATCTGCCGCTTGATTACACAGCCTCCACCGATACCGCGGCGTTCTACCGCAAAGTGATCGCGAACAACCAGGTCATCATGGACGCGCTGAATGACCTGATGCGCTCGGGCATCAGGCTGGTCTACGTTCCCGGCAATCACGACATGCTGCTGGACGCGGAGATCCTGGACGAAGCCCTACCGGGGATCGTGCAGGCCCGGGATGCCAGGGGGATCGGCGCCTACTATACAGGTGACAGGAATGAGATCGTCATCGAGCACGGGCATCGCTATGACGTCTTCTCCGCCCCGGACACGCTGAGCAACGCCGAACTGACCGGGAACGATGATACCATCCTGCCTGCCGGTTACTTCTATGCGCGTTATGCAGCCAGCTGGGTGACCCAGGGCCACCCATCAGTGCCAAAGTCGCTGCCGGAGATTACCATCGTGCCGGACAAGACCGATACGGACCAGTACGGCGCATTCATCTACTATTCGATCCTGAAGGACATTTCCGGGCGGATCACCCCAAAGGAAGGGCTTGAGGAGAAGATCTTCGACATGCGCATCGCCGGCTTTGACGATGCCTATACCTACCTTGATTTCTACCCCGCCCAGCAGGAGGACGGGACGATCTCCGCGCCAAAGCTGTTCAGGAATATCCAGCGCACGTGGGAAGGGCGGCAGGCGGTCAACCAGGTCAAGGTACCCAACGGCTTCATCGAAGCGGTGGCCGGGACCCTGGAATGGCGGTATTTCTTCGAACAGGCCAAAAGGCAGTACCTGGAGAATCCCGCTGAAAACGTTGACGTCGTGCTGTTCGGGCATACCCACGTGCCGGCGCTGATGGATCTTGGCGGCGACAAGTATTACGTCAACGAGGGAACCTGGATCGCGCACAACATGGATGATGACAAGACCTGGATCTTCGCGGTCGTCACCACCGGCGAAAAAGATACGGCCGTGCTGTACCGGCTGACGGATGACGGATCGCTGATTGACCTCGGCGCCGGCGCCGGCCGGGCGCAAGACTGACCCGCAGGTCAGCATCCGGAAACAGCTGACCCCGGTCCTGTCAGGCAGACGGACCGGGTTTTTCGCATGAGCACCTCCCGTTTTCTGGTCAGGGGGGGGTGTCCCGCTGTTTTTATCATGCATATTCCGGTTTACAGTTTGCCAAATCCGGATTATGATGCAGACAATGGCAGGAAACCATACCGCAACCGCTTGAACAGGAGGTCCTCATGAAACGGGAAAATCCGCTGTCTGCCCGCCTGAAGGACATGCGCCCGCAGGACAGGAACGCTCTCTGGCTTGCGGCTTTTGCCGCCCTGGCCGTGCTGTGCCTGGTCCTTATCATTGCTGTCGGGCTATTATTACTCAGGCTGCTGTTTGTGCTGCTCATGATCGGCGCGGTCCTGTACTGCTGGATCCTGCTCCAGGACAGGCGCAACATGCCACGACAAGCCCGTGAACCTGTCCCCGGACCGTCTTTTGAGGAACCGCCTAAGGATGCGGATATCCCGAAACCTGACGGGGAGGCCGACCCCGAGGATTCCGGAGAGCCCCCTCAGGAACCTGTCCCAAATGACCCGGAGCCTGAAAAACAGGCGGAAGCCCCGGTACTCGTCTCCGACAGGGGGGACAAGTACCACAGGAACCGGCAGTGCTTGGGCCTGCGTTTTGCTGATTCGGTCGCAGAAATGCCTGAAGCCGAAGCGGAGGCGCTGGGCAGAAAGCGCTGCGGCATCTGCTGGCCCAGGGCCAAAGAGGGCTGACCGGCCGGTTTCATCAAGATCCGCCGCTTAAAACGCGCTGCGGCGGGTTGTTGTTTTTTCGTGATCTTGTGCAGATAACATAGAGCGCGTTCGCGCCTGTTCCCTGCGCTCCCAAATTTTGCCCGCTTCATTATTAGATAAGGTTGATCCCTGCATCTGCCCGTCAGCGGATACAGCAAGATTTTGTGATCTATATCACGGAATAGAAACCTTGATCCCCTTACACTTTCATCACCGGAGAGGTCAGGCATCATCAGATCCGGCTCTTAATGATGAAGGCGGACGATCCCGGGATAGGAGGGCGGCATGAGCGCGGATATCAACAACAGGGAGTTTCGGAAACAGAAACTCAAGGACATCATCAGAAAACTGCACGAAGGGCAGTCTGCCCGGCAGGTCCAGGAGGAGTTCGCCGCGGCGTTCGGGCAAGTGAGCGCGGAGGAGATCAGCATGGCCGAACACGCCCTGATGCAGGAGGGCATCTTGCCGGAGGAGATCCAGAGGCTGTGCGACGTGCATACCGCGGTGTTCAAGGGCTCGATCCAGGAGATCCACGCCCCAAAGAATCTGGAGGACACGCCCGGGCACCCTGCCCACACCCTGAAGGCGGAAAACGCTGTCCTGCGCGAGATGATCGCGGAGATCAGACGGCTGCTCAAAGCGCCTGAAACCGGCGATTGGTTCAAAGAGCTTCTCTCTCGCGCGAACCTGCTGTCCGGCATCGACACCCACTACAAGGTGAAGGAGAACCTGTTCTTCTCCTACATGGAAAAGCACGGCGTGAACGCGCCGCCCAAGGTGATGTGGGGCGTTGACGACGAGATCCGCGCGGAACTGAAGAACGCGCTATCGGAACTGAACCGCGGGCAGACCACGGCGCTCGAGGCCGTCCTGAAGCGGCTGGAAGACATGGCGTTCAAGGAAGAGAACATCATGCTGCCCATCCTGCAGGAAAAGCTGGATGATGAGGAATGGCGGCAGATCGCGGAGGATACCCCGGCATTTGGAACCTTCCTCATCCGGAAGCCTCCTGCCTACAAAGGCCGTTCGAAGGATCAGGAGGACAGCAGGGAAGAACTCCCCGCGCAGGAGGGCGGTATCCGCCTGCCCACAGGTTCCTTCAGCACGCAGGAACTCAGCGCCCTGCTCAACGCCCTGCCGATGGACGTCACCTTTGTGGACAAGAAAAACAGGGTGCGCTACTTCTCCCAGGGGAGGGAGCGCGTCTTTCCCCGGACGGTGAGCGTGCTGGGGCGCGACGTCAAAAACTGCCACCCACCGGCCAGCGTACACATCGTGGAGCAGATCATTCAGGACCTGCGCGCCGGTAAAAAAGATCATGAGGACTTCTGGATCCGCATGGGCGAAAAACTGATCCTGATCCGGTATTTTGCCGTCCGAAGCCCCGAGGGGGAGTTCCTCGGCGTGGCTGAATCGACCCAGGACATCGCCCCGCTGCAGGCGATCAAGGGCGAGAAAAGGCTGATGTCCTGATCTATTCCCTGTCCAGGTGCATGGGCAGGCGTATCAAGGTCCAAAATATAAAAGGAAAACGGTGCCGGACGATCGTCTCCAGGCACCGTTTTCCATCCGCAATCCCTCTGATTTCTGGCTTTCAGCCAATTCCCGGGTTCACTCATCGGCCATGAAGGCCGCCTGCAGCGCGGACCTGTCCAACACCCGGATCTGCCGGTATCCGGAGGAACTGACCATGCCCGCCCGCGACATCTCCGCCAGCTTGCGGGTGACCGTCTCCCGGCTCAGGCTGAGGGATGCGGCGATCTCCTCATGGGACAGTTCGATCGCGCCGTTCCCCGCGCGCTCCGCATGCAGCAGCAGGAACCCCGAAAGCCGCGCCAGCGCGCGGCGGCGGGAAAGGATCTCTACCAGATGCTGGGCGTCATGCAGCTTGCGGCCGATGGAATGAAGCAGACGCACCCCCACGTCGGGCCGCCGCATCACGAGACCGGCGATCGCCTGAGCAGAAATCAGGCAGATGCCGCAATCCTCCAGCGCCGTTGCGTCCATGTCCATGTTTTCGCCGCTGTAGATGGTCTGTTCCCCCGTTACGTCACCGCCGGAGAGGATGCCAAGCACCAGCTCCTGGCCGTCCTTCAGGATACGGCTCAGCTTGATGCGGCCGTACCTGAGGATGAGGATGCTGTCCGCCCGGTCCTCGGACAGGAATACGGTATCCCCGCGCCTGAAGTCCCTGTGCTGGGCTAAGCGCACCAGGCTGAGGTGCGCCTCATCGCTCAGGCCCTGAAAGACCGATATCCTTTTCGTGCAAAGGCCATTGCAGGCAGGGTTGCCCTTACACCCGCGGTAGGCCGGCTCGTTAGTTCCTGTGTTCTTCGTTTCAAGCACCCCTTTCATATAAAGGTCTTGCTGCGGATGGAGTATACCATTTTGTCTTTCACGTTCAGCCTTTCCTCCCTCCGCAGGCACCTCGGCTTCAGTTTTCACCTCTTCCAGGATCCCTTGGTACGGCTGAATGGCGAAGACACAGCTGCTCCGAATGATTGGGGAAGGAAGCGGCATAGATGGAATTGAAAGCCAGGAAATCCGCCACGTCCGCCAGGAATCAGGTCATCCTCACGACATGCTCAAAGCTGATCACTGCCGCCATCAAATCAGCTGTCAGGTTTTCCAGGGCCTGCCATGCCCGAGCAATGATACCGCCCTCGACCTCCGCCTGAGAATAGGGGCTGATCGCCTCAGGCGCGTTCTTTGTCCGAATTATCTTCTGCGTATTGCATCTCCTTGTCCTGTTTTGAGATGAGCATATCATAGAAATGATTCATGGTCGTCATGATTCTTTTTCCCACTTGTCTGTAGAACTCATAGGTCTATTCAGTTTTCTGCGGCAATCCGATATAATAGGACCCGGCAGGGAGTTTTTACAAAACCCGATGAATCTTCGGCTGCGCAGGGTGAAGAAGACGAAAAGCAAGCAGGCATAGCAGAAGCCGATGAATGCCTGCAACCTCCTTTTTGGTATTAGGTTCCCCCTATGCATACTGCTCATGAGCTGTTTCGTGGGACAGGCGCCGGAAAAACCAGTCTGTACTTTTGCTGTGGCAACGAATGATGATCCAAACTTTGATCTGCAAAGGAGCATGACACTGATGTTAGCTGCTGTATTGGAAAAGGCACTTCCCGTGTTTGCCATGCTGGCGCTGGGTGTCCTGTGCCGGAAGAAAGCGATCCTGACACGCGAGAACGTGAGCGGCATGAAGACCTTTGTGGTGAACATCACCCTGCCCGCCGTGATGTTTTCGGCTTTCGCCGGGGCGGAGTACAGCCTGAACAGCCTGCTGATCCCCGTGATGATGTTTTTGATCTGCGTGCTGATGCTGCTGATGGGTATGGCAGGCTGCAGGCTCTTCAGCGTTTCGGGGCGGCTGTCCCCTTACCTGTCGACGGGATTTGAGGCAGGAATGCTGGGGTATGCCCTGTTTGCGCTGCTTTTTCCAAAGGATGGCACCTCCGCCTTTGCGATCGTTGATCTGGGGCAGGTGCTGTTTGTGTTCACGGTGTACAAAGCCTTGCTCGCCGGGCGTCAGGGTCTGGGCGGAATCGCGCATGAAGCGCTGAGGGCGCCTACGATCTGGGCGATCCTCCTGGGCATCATCCTGGGGGCATCCGGCCTCTACGGCACGCTTGAGCCAAGCGGCATCAGCCGCGGCCTGAGTACCGTCGCCGCCTTCATCGCCGCGCCCACCGGCGCGGTGATCCTGCTGTGCATTGGTTATGACCTGGCTTCCGATCAGATCAAATGGCGCAAGACAGGGAGTCTTGTCATGATGCGGGCCGTCATCTCTGCCGCCGCGCTTCTGATCGCGTGGCTGACCAATCGCTTCGTGCTGAACGGACTCATCCATCCCGGCGCGCTGGTCCTGATGTTCACGCTTCCTCCCCCCTACGTGCTCCCCGTTTTCGCCGACGTTGCGGAGGAGCGGGCGGACGTATCCTCCGCCCTTTCCGGATTGACGCTAATCAGCCTGGTTTTATTTACTATCATGACCGTCATCTACCGATAGACGGCGCACATCAGTTCATCCTTGACACTTTTGGGGCGGCGTGCGATAACGGTGACAGAAGACTGACTGCCGCCCGTTTTTCCTGGTCACGCCGCGGCTCCGGTATTCTTTTCTCCCGCAGCAGCCGACAATTCAATACGACAGGAGGGTTAGTGCGATGAAACGGTTTGCGGTCCTTCTCATCTTGTCCCTTCTTCTCATCTCCCTGTCTTCCGGCGGACGCGCGCAGGGCGCCGTGGAAAACGTCACCAAACAGATCACCGTGCATTTCCCGGGTTTTGACAAGGCTGGCACCTACACCGGCGAGGCGATAAACGGCGTCCCGAACGGAACGGGGTCGTTCACCTCCGTCAATGACGATCAACTGGAGTGGACCTATACCGGGCAATAGAAAGACGGTGCTTTTGACGGAGAGGGCGCCACCGTCTGGTCGGACGGCTGGGAGGAGCGCGGCCTGTACGTTCAGAATGTGCTGGTGTCCGGGCAGTGGGTTTCAAACGGAACAGTCAAGTATGACGGCTCCTTCGCATGGAATGATGAAGACAGTAATGAGCAGTGCGACGGAGAGGGAAGCCTGTACAACGACCTTGGCCGGCTGATCTTCACGGGAGAGTTTTCGATGGGATGCCTGGTGGAAACCTCTCAGGCCCGTCAGCAGCGCGCAAATGACCTGGCCCCTTTGTGCGCGAAACTGACAAAAACGGATCATGCCGACATCCTGAAGAACGAGGATGTCTGGATCGGACGGATGGTCCAGTTTGAAGGCAAGGTGACCTATTTCTGGGAAGAGGACTGGTATGGCTACGGAGAATTCGAAGTCAGCCTCAACCGCAGCACCAAACACCCCCTGGACGTGTACTACCGTTACGGAACAGATGAAAAGCGTGCAAAACTTGGCCAGACCGTTACGGTGCTGGGAACGGTGACAGGTGTTTACCGGTATGATGACGGCACGGGGCATCCCTATGTAGCGCCGATGGTGGAAGCTGACGTGATCCTGCATAAGTGAGGAGACTGCCGCGCATGGGGGTCCCCAGGCAGCAAGACAGGCATCCATAGCGGGACATCGGCACCACAAGATGCTATATAGGAGAATTATTGTGATCATCCCCCCAGACCGGAGGCATGCCCAAGGTATTGTTTTATATGCGTTCCTGATGGTATCCTGTGCGGCGATGATGAAAAACACAGGAGCATGTGGACAAGGATGATCAAAAACCTGGTTCTGGATATGGGCAACGTACTGATCACATGGGAGCCGCGCGCTTTTGCCCTGCGGGCGGCCGGAAACGAAAAAGATGCGGAGATCCTCAACAGCGCTCTGTTTGATACCCCGGACTGGCCGCTTCACGACGCCGGGGGGATCGATGAGGAAACGGTGCTGCGCAGGGCGCTTGACCGTACGCCCAGCCGCCTGCACAGCGCGCTGATGACGCTC
Source organism: Bacillota bacterium (assembly GCA_963169565.1). GTDB lineage: Bacteria > Bacillota > Clostridia > Christensenellales > Aristaeellaceae > UBA6115. Next base: position 48,372 of record CAUJDI010000035.1, read on the forward strand.
TTTGACCGGTGGCCGTTTTGGATGGCCCCCATCCCCGGCGCCGACGCGTTTACACTGAAGGCGCGGGAAGCCGGCCTGCGGCTGTACCTGCTGTCAAACGCGGGCACGCGTTTCCCTCAGGTGCTCAGAGGGCGTCCCTTTTATCCCCGATTCAACGGCATGATGGTATCCGCACATGAAAAGCTCAGCAAGCCCGACCCGCGCATATACCGGCGCCTGTGCGATGTGTTCTCCCTGCAGCCCCGGGAGTGCCTGTTTGTGGATGATTTGATCCAGAACGTCAACGGGGCGGTCAAGGCCGGGATGGCCGCCCACCTGTTTGACAGGGATTATCGGAAGGTAGAGGACAAACTGCGTGATGTCGGCGTCACGCTAAGCGAAACGTGCACCTGACGGCCCGGAGGGAAAGAACCCTCAACTTGAACATACAAATGCCCGGCCGAATCGTCTTCATCTGGCGGGTCAGATTTCATAAGCCTGTATAAAAAAGGCGGAGCGCCTATCCTTAAGCGCTCCTTGCCTATCAAAGCCAGTGGTCAGGCGGACGCTTTCTCCTTTGCGTCCCCCCTGCCGGCAAAGCCGGAAACCAGGATCAGCAGAGCCGTCAGAACACCGCAGCAGATGAAGGTGACGGTCGGGTTGGCCGGCAGATTGCCGATCAGAAACGGGAAGACGGTAAAGCCTGCCATGGAGGCGAGCATCATCATCCCCACCGCTGCGCCGCTGCGTAACGGAAAGAGGCGGGCTGCCAGCGTGACCAGCATGGGCCAGACAGGCCCGCAGCCAAAGCCGAAAAGCCCGACAGCGAGGATGCGCAGCAGGGGCGTCTTCCCCAGAATCAGCAGAAGGATGCCCAGAAGGGCAAAGGCCGTGTACACCCTGATGCTCTTCAGTTCCCTGCCGACCAGGAGGGAACCCAGCAGGCGGCCGACGATCATCGAGCCCCAGAACAGGGAGATCATCAGGGAAGCCAGGGATTCCCCCTGTCCGACATCCACAAAGTATTGCTTGACATAGGCGGGTGCAACGGATTCGTAGCCGATGTACAGGAACATCATGGCGACGAGGAAGACAAAGCGCTTGTCCTTGAGCAGCTCAAACATGTTCATGGACTGTCGGGCAGAAGATACCGCTGGCGCCATCCGTCCCCTGCCGGTGAGGATGATCATCAGGAGCAGGGAAACGCTCAGCAGGGAAGCCAGCAGAAACGGCCCGCGCCAGGCGTTCCCCGCGCTGATCCAGGCGATGGCGATCAGCGGGCCCAGGATCGCGCCGATACCGAAGCCGGCCTGGGAGATGTTCATCCAGGCCGCCGCCTTCTCCGGATTCTCATCGCCCAGCAGTGCCGAACCCATCGCTTCCGAAGGCGCGAAGCCGAACCCGAAAAGGAACATCCCGATGAGGACCGGAACAAAGACGCTGGAAGCGGGAACGATCAAAAAGCCGACCGCCATCACGGACAGGGCCGCAGCGATCACCCGGCGCTTTCCGATCCGGTCAGCCAGGGAGGAAGACAGCAGCACGCTGCACAGCGAGCCAATGGCGTAGACCGAGATCAGGATGCCGGCCTGGGTAGCCGGCCTGCCCAGGGACATGACGATCCGGTCCGCGAGGGTATGGAAAATATTGACCACGATCCCCAAGACGGTGATGAGCCAGCAGAGCAGCAGGTTCTGACCTATTCCCTTTTTCATCGCCCTGTCCACCTCTTTCCGCCTGAGGTCCTCAAGCATTCATGCAATCCTTACAGCTCAAACCCGATCTCTTCAGGCAGCTGGGCGAACACCGCGTCATCCCTGCCGGTGCCCCGGCGGAATATCACCGCGCAGGTCTCGTCGCGGTGCATAGGGTAGGGAGCGTAGTGCCAGACCCCCTGCGCCCAGCAGACCCCCATGCCTTCCGGCACGTAAAAAGCGGCCAGTTGATCAGGATCTGCCTCTCCCCGAGGGATGCCGGTGACGATGACCCCGCCGTTGAGCGGGAGGATGGTTTCCGTGGTGCGATGATGGGCTTCGAACCTGCGGCAGGTGAAGGGGCGGCGGATCACAGTCAGCAGGTTGACGGAAACGGTTTTCGCATCATCGACCCCCGCCTGATCCGCATACCAGCGGTAGACCCCCTCCTCTCCGCCATAGGGCCGGCCTTCCGTTCCGATGACCTGGCCGAAGGGAGCGAAGGCCTCCTGCGTGAGGTATTGCACCTTGATCTTCTTCATGTGGGCTTCCTCCCGAACAACTCGTACAGATCTTTGGCTGTCTTGAAAATAAAGCCCCGGTCCTGCATGCCCTTTATCAGAAGCGACATCTGCACCAGCGCCCCATCGCCGCAGTTCTTGGTGATGAACTCATCTGGGATCACGGTCGCCTCGCCGAAATTGTAACTTTTCTCCATCGGGTGGAACTCCCAGGGATGGATGTAAAGGCAGACGAAGGGCGGCTGGCCTTTCTCCGCGCAGAAGTCCAGGAAGGCGTCCATCCGTCTGAGCAGGAAGTCCGCGCCTTCCGTCCGGAAGAGCGGCCACTGGTCTCGGTCCCGCTCCAGCCCGGGGTCATGGCTTTCCATGCTCATGTCCGCGAAGTTCGGGATCTCAAGGATAACGGAATTCCCGGGCTTCGTCCAGTCCTCCCGGCTGGGATGGTAGGGCGCGAAGCGCTCGCGGTAGTAATACATGGGGTAGCTCGCGTCGGTCAGAAATCCAAGCTCCTCCAGCGCGTTGACCAACGCGGTCGATCCCCAGAGCCTGGGGCTGCGGAAGGAGACGGGCCTGACGCCGCAAGCGTCCTTGATCCACTGGTTGGCCAACTGGAGCCTCGGTTTGACCTCGTGGGGCAGCAGCGGCTTCACGCCCGGGATGGGGAACAGCTCATCCCCGACCGTTTCATGGTACAGGGAGTGCGCGCCCACCTCATGGCCGTTTTCCGCGACCAGCCTGGCCGTCTCCGGGTTTTCTCTGGCGCATTCCCCTGTGAAAAAGAAAGTGGCCTTCAAGCCCTTTTCGCCAAACAGGCTGATCAGTTTGGGCGTGCCGTGCTTCACCCCTTCATAGAAAGGGGTGAAACTGCCGACGTCCGTTTCCATGTCCACGCCGATCATCGCGTACCGTCTGTCCATGTTCCTCTTCCTTCCCGCCCGGCTCAGGGGCCCGGGTTCTCCGGGCCCCTGAAGGCGTCAGAAATTAAGTTCGTAGAGTGTTCCGATGGGCTGGCTGGTGATCATCACTCCGTTTTCCGTGACCGCGATGCCCTTTTCCCAGCGGACGCCGAAAGTATCGGTGGAGATGAAGGTGTCGATCTGGAAGGTCATGTTCGGCTTAAAGAAGTAGTCCGAAGACGTCTCGACCCAGGGCGCTTCCACTTCGCACATGCCGGTCCCGTGCATGGGGCCGTAAACGAAGTTCTCCTCATATCCGTTGTCCGCATAGAACTTGTAGAACCCCTTGGCAACGTCGCTTGCCCTGACGCCCGCCCTGATCTGCTTTTCCGTCCAGTTGTGCGCCTCAAGCCCGAAGAGCACCACGTCCCTCCGCTTGCCGGTCAGCTTGCCCAGCACGATGGGGTAACCGATGGAGGAGGAGTAGCCGTCGATCCGGGCCGAGAGGTTCAGCTGCACGATGTCGCCCTTCTCAAACTTGCGGTAGCAGGAGCGGGAGATCGCGTGCCGGGTGGACGCTTCGGAGAACACATACATCGGCAGGCCCTCATATTCGGCGCCGTTCTCATAGATCACGCGCTGGGCGATGCCGACCGCCTGCAGCTCGGTCATGCCGGGCCTGATCTCCTGGATGACCTGCCGTGTCGCGATTTCCGCGATGCGGTAGCCTTCCTTCAGGCAGGCGATCTCCGCCTCCGACTTGATGGAGCGCAGGGCGACCATGATGTGATCCGCGCGCACGATTTCCGCTTCCGGAAACGCCTTTCTGATCCCTTCCATGATGACCACGGAGGTATCCAGGTAGGAGGCGACGCCGATGCGCAGTTTCCTGCCGCTCACGCCGATGGCCCTGAACACGTCGGCGTAGGTGTCCGGCACCAGCTGCGGGTAGGCGGGATCCGCGCTCTCGCGGTAATCCATCAGGACGAACAGCTTGTCCAGCCGGCTCCTGTCCCCGGCGAAGTGGCGGCTCTCCGGCCCGCACATCAGCGCTGCGTCCCCCGCCGCCGAGATCGCGACGCCAGCCCGCTCAAACAGCGGCCAGAAACCGGAGAAATAGCGCGCGTTGGCAAAGTCCGCCTCGTTGGAATTGACGATCAGGGCGTCCAGGCTTTCCTGCCGGAGCAGGGCCGCGGCCCTTTTCACGCGGTCATGGTATTCCTGGCGGGGGATATGGATGTTTCCGTGGTTAGACATGGTGCTGTTCCTCCTCAATTCTATTCGTGATGAAAGATTTCCTGCATATCGGTGTAGTACTCCCCGATGGCGTGTCCCGCGAAACAGGGCTTGGTTCGTTTCCACCATTCCTGAGTGACCGGATCATCCGCCATTTTCTGCATATCACCCTCATAGTCATCTCCGTTGTATTCAAAATAGGCAAACAGGAGGTCTCCCTGACGGAAGATGGAATAGTTACGGATGTTGCAGGCTGTGATCATGTCCAGCACTTTCAGCCATACCATCGCGTGAAGGGTATCGTATTCCGCGATCATGTCGGGCTTGAGCAGGGCCGCCTGGCCGAATCGTCTCATCTCAGTCTCCCTTAAAGCCCATCGTCGTGTAATAGGCGAGGTTTTCCTGCCGGGCATCCAGCCGTCCGTACTGGGCGATGACGGGCACGTCGCTTTGGATCTTCACGGCATACTGCCTGGCAACAGGCAGGGTGTGCTGCCCGAAGTGCCCGGGGTTGTGCGTCTGGAAGCAGCGCACGCGCTCGGCCGGCACAGTGAAGGGGATCTCCCTCACCGGCTCCTCATCCTCAAAGTAGAGCGTAAAGGTGACGTGCGCGTCCTGCGCGTTAGGGTTGAGCAACACGTAGGATTCGTGCCCCTTCATCAGGCTGTCGCCGAGCGGGGGCCTGTCCCCGTCAGGGAAAAACCAGGTTCTGCTTCCGTACATTTACTGACCTCTCAAACTTAGCATTATTCAGTTATGCTATAATCTAATCAATCACGCCATTGGATCTGCTTATCAAGATTATTCAACAGGATCTCATTCACATATGCGCCGTTTTCCGGAGAAGCATCCTTGGCAGTCTGGCAGAACCATTCGCCAGTATCAGCCCAGCGATCATGGCAAACCGCTTCCGGATACAGATCCCATAGTGACGAAGTCTCCCACTTGCCGGCATGATCGAATTCGACATTTTCGCCGACCCCCGGTCGAATAACCCGTATCCAGTTCCAGGGATGGTCAACAGAATCCATGCTTTCATAGAAATCCTTGTTCTGGTTGTTCCCCCACCAGCCTTCACCGTAATTATCCTGAAGGAACTTGAACGTTATTGATTTTGCCGCTTTCATAATGGAAAGCTGCATTGGAAGCAGGTCTTCGCTTTGATGGAACTGAACACAGAAAATATTTCTCCAGCCAAACTTTAGCAATGATTCAAAAATCCCGCAGAAAAGATGGTCAAGCGCATCATAATCAACGTGGATCGAGCAGCCTTTTTTCGCTGTTGTGACAGCATAGGTTGCCGGTCCATACCAAAAAGTCGGCAAAATAACGCATTTACCATTGTGCCGTTCTTCCAGCTTATAAAGAAGCCCCTGCGGAATCAGCCCATCCGTGCCGTAAGCACAATGAGCGCCATGATACTCCAGTACGCCAAGCGGCATGATCAACGGCCACCGATTATTCTTAGCTTCCTCAATCTCTTTATGAAATGATAATTCAAACCTCATTTTTCTATCCTCCGTTTTTTATTCTTGGAACGTTTCTCCTTATTGGCAGCTATTTAATGATCCGCTTCATGTTTTCCAATACGACAGCGATCTTTTTTTCTCCAATTTCCTTTGTTGCTTCCGCACCCGCTTGGCAAAACCATTCATTAGTGTCAAACACTCGTTCAAGTTTAACCAGATCAGGATTAAGCGCCATTAAAGTTGATGTTTCCCATTTCCCCGCATGATCCCCTGAAACATCAAGACTGCTGCGGTCCAGTCCTTCCAAAGGTGTAAAGGTCCGAATCCAGTTCCACGGGTGGTCAATAGAGTTCATGCTTTCATAGAAATCGGCATTTTCGCCTTTCCCCCACCAGCCTTCCCCGTCTCTCTCCTGTAAAAACTCAAACGTAACTGCTTTTGCTGCCTTTAAAACCGACAGTTGCATCGGAAGAAGGCTCTCTGTCTGATGTGCCATCATAACAAAAATATTGCGCCACCCATTTTTTAGAAGTGACATGAATATCCCGTGAAAAATCTTCTCCAACGCATCGTAATCTACCTGAATGGAACTGGCTTGTGCGCTTGGCGCAACAGCGTAACTTGCAGGTCCATACCAGAACGGCGGCATGATTACGACCTCGCCGTTGGACAGCTTTTCATACCGTTCGAGGATCCCCATCGGGATGAGAACATCGGTCCCGTAAACACAATGAGCGCCGTGATACTCAAGCGGTCCCATCGGAATGATCAGTGGCCACCGTTTGCTCTTTGCCATTTCCAATTCTTTATGTAGCGCCATCTCAAATCGCATATCGTCACCTCTCAGCCGTTAATTCTATACCCGTAATGCATACTCTGATCCTGATAACAAACGATGCCCTCACTAAATATCTGCACCAGCGCCTGGTCGGCAGTACGTCTGAACATCACCCCTTGCATCAACTGTCCGTTAACTATCGCAGATCAGCGTTTTCCGAGCTTGCCTTTTACCCAGCTAAATGTACTTTTCAGTATATTCTTGTTGCCTTTTACTGAGGTGGAGATCACGCTGAACAGTACAACAAGGAATATTACACAGCCTCTGACAACGTCCTGCCAATAGGTGGAAAGGCGAAGGAGCGTCATGCCGTTGTTTAGAATGCCGATAAAGAGCGCGCCTAACAAAGCACCGACGGCAGTCCCAGTGCCCATGCCGAATACCGCTCCGCCAATAACAGCTGCAGAGATTGCCTGTCCTTCATAGCCAGTACCGGTGTTGGGCGCGCCAGTCGCAAGCCTGCCAACCAGAATAATAGCCGCAGCACCGCAAAGCAGCCCGCTCATAACATGAACATACGTGATAACACCATTTACGTTTACCCCGGCAAGATGAGCGGCCTCTCGGTTGCCACCTACCGCGTAGATATGTCTGCCAAGCTTCGTTCGGTTTAAGATGACCCAGGTTACCGCAACAAAGGCCAGCACAATGATAAATGGTGTCGGAATGTTTCCAAAAACATTGTCGCGGCCAATCGAGGATATCGCGGTATTATCGACATTGACGGGATATCCTCCGGTAATCAGCATGGCTACGCCTTTGAAGGCTGTTGCTGTCGCAAGCGTGACAATGTAAGGGGGCATCTTGAAGTAGGCAACGGCGGCGCCATTGATGAAACCTAGAAAAGCGCCGACAGCAAGCGTCAAAAGGATAGCGAGAAACGCATTGTTTACTTCCCGAAGGAAAAGAGCGCAGCTGACTGAACACAGCGCAACACAAGATCCGACGGACAGATCAATGTTCCCGATGATGATGATCTGAGTCATCCCCAAAGCAAGCAATACGTATATCGATTGCTGACGTGTTATATTGAATAGATTCGATGTATTCAGAAAATTGGGTGACAGCCAGGCGAAAAATAAGCATAATAGAATAATGCCCGCGATGATTCCTACTTTTTCTCCAACGACCCGTTTCATAGTTTCTCTTGATAAACGATTTGCAGTAATTGGTTCATGCTCCATTGCTCTTATCCCCTCTTTCGAAAGCAAGTTTCAGGATTTTCTCGTATTCGAAATCTTCACGGTTGACTTCCCCAGTAATTTTTCCCTCACACATAACAGCTGTTCTATGGCACAGACCAATTATCTCGTTGATCTCAGAAGAAACTAAAATAACGCCCATCCCAAGTTTGCTGAATTCATTGATCAAGTTGTATATTTCCCGTTTAGAGTTGACATCTATGCCTCGAGTCGGCTCATCCATGATCAGAATTTTGACATCAGCCAGCATCCATTTGGACAGGATCACCTTCTGCTGGTTTCCACCGGAAAGATTCATAACATATTGAAAAACACTCGGCGTTTTAATGCTAAAACGCTTGATATATTTCTCGACGATTTTTCCTTCTTTTTTAGGATGGGTAAAAACTTTCGCTGTCGCAAGCTTTCTTAGGCTAGGAAGAGTTATGTTATCGCGCACGCTCATCATTGGAATGAATCCGGATTTTCGTCTGTCTTCAGTTACAAAGCCCATCCCTACTTTCATCGCTTCTTTTGGGCTGTGAATTGATACTTTCTTCCCGTTAACAAATATTTCCCCTGCATCCTTCTTGTCAACGCCAAACAGAATACGCATCAGCTCTGTACGCCCAGCTCCAATCAGGCCGGTAAAGCCAAAAACTTCTCCGGATCTCAAGTAAAAACTGCAGTTATTTACGGTTTTCCCACGGGTCACCACATTTACACGGAGTATTTCCCGGCTGTTGGCCGGCAACGGAGAAACTTCAGGGAATATTTCGGAGAAATTTCGGTTGACCATTAAGAAGATCAGTTTTTCCTGAGTACAATCAGCAGTCGGCAATGTCGCGACATGTTTTCCATCTCTTAAAACAGTTACAGTATCGGAAATTTCAAGGATCTCATCAAGTTTATGAGATATATACAGTATTGTGCAGCCTTTCTCCTTCAATTTCTTTATATAGTTGAAAAGAAGGGATATCTCGTGACTGGAAAGCGATGATGTGGGTTCATCCATGATCAGTAATTTGGGACTTTTATGCGTCGCTTTCAATACTTCAACAAGCTGCCTTGTCCCGATGCTCAGTTCTTTGATTTTTGTATCCGGCTTACAATGCAAGCCTACTTCATCCAGCAATACTTTGGTCCTGTCGACCATCTCTTTTTCATTGAGCCAGGCTTTCTCATCACCGAGGAATATATTGCCGGCGATTGTTAATTCCGGAACCTGGCTCAATTCCTGGTTGGTAATATTAATGCCGATATCTATGGCTTGCTTTGGCTTTAAGATGGTATACGTATTGCCATCAAAAACAAACGATCCTTCATTAGCGCTATACGCTCCGGACAGAATCTTCATCAGAGTGGACTTCCCGGCCCCGTTTTCCCCGACAATTGCATGAATTTCACCATACTTGACATTGAAACTCATATTTTCAAGCGCTATGACACCTGGAAATCTTTTACATATTTGCTTGATCTCAAGTATGAATTCCGACATATCTTCACCACCATTATGATTAATTACTATGGGGTGATTGCTCACCCCATAGCGCTACAGTAAGATGATTGAGTATTACTTCGTCACATACTCGTCGACATTGTCGATAGTGATCGCGGGTGTTTCAATGTACGTATTTGGTTCATACGCTTCGCCGTTGAGTGCGCCGATCAGCACTTCTACGCTCTTAACTCCCATCTCATAGGGCAGCTGCGTAATAATGAAAGGAATATGGCCCGCTTTGATGCCTTTGATCCCATCCTCGCTGACATCAATACCAAAGACCTTGATCTGATCCAGCAGTCCTGCTGCTTCAACCGCGGCATAACATCCAAGAACATTGCCTTCATTCGTTCCATAGAGGAATGAAATGTCGGGGTCTGCCTGAATGATGTTTTCCGCTGAGGTCATTGCTGTGTCGCGTGAGTCGCCGTCCTGCTCGTTGACAATCACGAAGCCGTCGCCCATGGTTGCGAGAACGTCTTTGAATCCCTGCAGCCTTTCCTGCTGTCCTGTGGATTTTTTCCAAGTGGTGACACCGATTTTCCCGCCGGTAATGTTGTTCTTTTCACAGTATGCTTTGAAAGCTTCTCCGGTAGACTTGCCCATGTCATAGCTGTTTGATCCGATAAAAGTTGTGATTTTGTCTGAGTTGATCCTTCCGTCGCAACATACGATAGGAATCTTGTATTCAGTTATGATCTGATCGGCCATCTGCACAAGGCTTTCGGGGTCTACTGCGAGCAGGATGATGCCGTCCATTTTCTGCTCGACAAAGTTTTCCATGGTGTTGTACTGAGCAGCAGCATCGCCGTTTTCATCAACAAGGGTCAGCTCCACATCATACTTTTCGGCTGCATCCTGCATGCCCTGGATCATATTGGCAAAGAACTCGTGATAAGTCGAGTGGAAGGAAGCGCCGAACTTAAGTGTTTCGCCATACCCGACAACTGTTGAAGCCAGCATTACCAAGACCAGTAAAGATAGAACAAATTTTTTCATGATTTTCTCTCCTAAAAATAAATAGGTCCTTCATATCGGCACTTGATGTTTTTTAGGGCAGTACTTGGTAAGGTAGAGATTTCTAAAGCAATTGCCTTAAGAATGTTCAACGAGGAAGAATAGTTTCTGTCGGGTAAGTTACATTGTCAGTCGCGGTATTGTTGCCGAATAATCCTTCTTTCATTACACCTCCCTTCATTTCTGTAAAACGCTTTCAGAATCACATAAAGATCAGGATCTGCATGACCTCCTTTCATTGCTTATTTTTTCTTTAATGCGCAATCGATTGCATTAACGGTTGAACCAATTTCATAACACAATCCATTATCACGCAATACTTGAGAATCTGGGTAGAATTCGCTGGGATGTAGTCGTCAGCACCGATAGGATTTTGACTCAAAACCCCTATTAGTCTGATGCAATCGATTGTCCAACTAGGCAATAAAAGCGATCCCGCTCCGGGCCTACCAGGAATCGCCGTCCCGGAAGACCGGTTCAAGAATGAGGTTGACGGCGGGCTTCATGCCTGCCGCACTCATCCGGGAGATCAGGACTTCAGCCGCCTTCTCCCCGATCTCTTCCGCGGCCTGATTCATGGTGGCGATGGCGGGGGAAACCAGCGCTGTGACGTCGTCCGTGTCAAAGGCCGCGACCGCGATATCCTTGGGGATGGTTTTGCCCTCGGCCTTGACAGCCCGGACTGCCCCGTAGGCCATGTAGTTGTTGGAGATGAGCACCGCGCGCGGGCATTCGGAAAGGCCCAGGATGTCCTCCATGCAGCGGATGCCGCTTTCCATCTTGAAATCCCCCTCCCGGACCCATTCCGGGCGAACGGGCAGCCCGTGTTCCGTCATCGCGGCCAGAAACCCCTCATACCGCTGCCGTCCGCTGGATTGGTTCAGGGGGCCGGTGATCATCCCGATGTTCCGGTACCCCTTACGGATCATCATTCCCGCCAGCAGGCGGGCAGCGTTGCGGTTGTCAGTCGTCACCGTGTCATACTGACCCTGCGATGATGGGATATTGTCAATGAAGACGATGGGGATGCCGACGCTGCGGAACTGCCGGATCTTTCCGGCGTTGTTGCCCACAGAAGCCAGGATGAGCCCCGAAACCTGTTTCTCCAGCATCAGCTGCATGGCCTCTGCCTCAAACAGCTCGTTTTCATCCGAATTGCTCAGCAGGATGGAGTACCCCTTGTCCCGGCCGTAGCTCTGGGCGCCTTTGATGACAGAGGCAAAGAAACTGTTGGTGATGTCGGTGACGATGATGCCGATGGACATGGCGTTCTGCTTGCGCAGGGAGCGCGCGACGTCGTTGGGCGTGTAGTTGGCTTCCCTGACGGCACAGAGGATCCGCTCCCTCGTTTCCCGGCTGACGCGGCCGGAGTTGCTGATCGCCCGGGATACCGTGGAAACGGAAACGCCCAAATCCATTGCCAGATCCTTCAGTTTTACTGTCTTCGTCCGTCCCATGGACTCCTCTTTTTCTTTGATCGATGCAACAATAGCACATTGGAAACGATTGCGCAACTGTTTTTTGACCATTTAGCACAAGTTTTTGAAATCATAAAGCTCAGGCATGAAGCGCGTCTCTCGGAAACCCAAAAAGAACACGTGAAAGGAGGATATAGTGGAATCAAGACCCGCCGCGAAAACAGCGCAGTCCGCGGCATCGCATCATCATTCTCTTTCCCTGTCCTCATCCACGCCCCATCAAAGACCGCGCGCATTGAAGGGAGAGGAGGAGTGACGGAGCGTGTGAGCGGCGGCTTTTTCATTTCATTCAAAACCGCCGCGAACAGAGCTCAGTCCACGGCGACAAATGGTGTAAGGGGGTGGGAATCGAACATGTCTCTGTTACCATATTCATAATAGTACCCTTACCATCTTGCCAGGTACTGTGTCAGGCAGCGAGTATTTGGCATTTCTACACGTTGGCGCTTAATGTCGCCATTATACGCTCCTTTCCCCTGAGTCGCGCGCCACGCCTCACCGCCTGATTTTGCAGCGACTTTTTTGCATCCCTCATCCTTTCGCTTATTGGGACGCTCAAGTCAGTCAGCAACCAGACAGCCTCACACAGTGCCCGAAGTCCTGGGCCGCAGGCTCAATGCATCAGTATCCTGGCAGGCATTTTCATTGACAGACTTTGCAGAAATAGCTATGCTGTCGAACAATAAGAGAATGAAAGGAACTGATCAAATGCCGCTGGTCACTTCACGGGAATTGATGCTGGCCGCCCTTCGTGGGAAATACGCCATCGGCGCTTTCAATGTAGAAAATATCGAAATGGCACAGGCTGTCCTCGAAGCGGCGGAAGCGCTCCGTGCGCCGGTGATTCTTCAGACAACGTCCGGCACGCTTCGCTACGCCTCCCCCACGGTATTTGCCGGATTCATCAGCCGCCTTGCGCGCGACGTGAAGATCCCCGCCGTTTTGCATCTGGATCACGGTGAAAGCTTAGCACTTGCCGAGCGGTGCGCGCGCGAGGGATACACGTCCCTGATGATCGATGGTTCCATGCTGCCCTTTGATGACAACCTGACGCTGACGCGGCAGGTGGTCGGCATGGCGTGCGGCATTCCGGTTGAAGCGGAACTGGGGACAGTCGGCGGCAAAGAAGACGGCCACGGCGGGAAACCGCAGTATACCGATCCCGCTGAAGCTGCCGAGTTTGTTGAGCGAACGGGCATTTCCAGTTTTGCGGTCGCGATCGGCACGGCGCACGGCGTCTACAAGGGCGTGCCGAAGCTTGATCTTGCCCTGCTGGAACGGATCCATGAGGCGGTAGCCGTCCCGCTGGTGCTGCACGGGACCAGCGGGGTCCCTTACGATCAGGTGAAGGCCTGCATCCAGAGCGGGATCTGCAAGGTGAATTACGCGACCGAACTGCGCATCACCTTCACAAACGCCGTCAAAGCCTATCTTGCTGAAAAGCCGGAGCAGTTCGATCCGAAAAAATACCTTGGCGCCGCGCGCGACGCCGTCAGGAACCGCGTCATGGAGCTGATCAGAGTGTGCGGATCGGACGGGAAGGCATAAACATGGCCGCCTACCTGCTGGGCATTGACGTCGGCACCTCCGCCTGCAAGGCCGCGCTGTTCCGCCCGGATGGCACAGTGGCCGGGCAAGCCCAGAGCGAGTACCCCGTGCTGTACCCAAAACCCGGCTGGGCGGAGCAGGATCCCGAGGATTGGTGGTCAGGGGTCTGCAAGTCCGTACAGACGGTGATCAGCACAAGCGGCATCAACGCTTCCGACGTCGCCGCGATCGGCGTGGACGGGCAGAGCTGGTCCGCGGTCGCGGTGGATGCAAATGGCAGGCCGCTGTGCAATACACCGATCTGGACAGATACACGCGCCCGCGCGGAGTGTGATGAGATCCGTGCACTTTTGCCGGAGAAGACGCTGTTTGAAGTATCCGGCAACTCGGTCCAGCCCAGCTATACCCTACCCAAGATCCTGTGGTACCGCAACCATGCGCCTCAAGCATACCGCAATGCAAGGCACATCCTGCAGTCAAACGGCTTCATCGTGATGCGCCTGACCGGAGAGGTGACCCAGGACAGATCGCAGGGGTACGGGCTGTGCTGCTATGACATGCGGAAAGGGCGCTGGGACATGGACGTGGCCAGCGCTCTGGGCGTGCGCACAGATCTGCTGCCGCCTCTTTTTGAATGCCATCAGGTGGCAGGCTTCGTCTCGCCTGCTGCCGCGGCGCTGACAGGGCTGAAGGCCGGAACGCCGGTCGTCGCCGGCGGACTGGACGCGGCCTGCGGCACGCTGGGCGCCGGCGTGTGCGAACCGGGCGAGGCGCAGGAGCAGGGGGGGCAGGCCGGCGGGATGAGCCTGTGCATCGACCGTTATTCGGCCGACCCGAGGCTGATCCTCAGCGCGCACGTCGTCCCGGGGCAATGGCTGCTGCAAGGGGGCACCACGGGCGGCGGCGGCGCGCTGAAATGGCTGCGTGAACAGATCTGCCCTGATTTGAGCTTCGCCGACATGAGCAGTCTGGCCGACACAGTCCCCGCAGGCAGCGAAGGCGTGCAGTTTCTGCCCTATATGGCCGGGGAGCGCAGTCCCATCTGGGATCCGAACGCCTGCGGCGTCTTCTTTGGCCTGAGCTACGCAAAAACCCGCGCGCACCTCATCCGGGCAGTCATGGAAGGTGTTGGCTATGCGCTGAGGCACAACCTGGAAACCGCCGGAAATGCAGGCGCGAAGATCAGCACATTGCGCGCGATGGGCGGCAGCGCCAACAGCCTGGTCTGGACGCAGTTGAAATCAGATATCACAGGGATCCCCATCGAGGTGCCCGCAAGCGATACGGCAACCACGCTTGGGGCTGCGATACTGGCCGGCGTCGGGATCGGCATCTTCGGCGATTTCCCATCCGCCGTTTCCCGGACTGTATCAGTACAGCGCATCCATCAGCCTGACAGGTCTGCTGAACCGGTCTATGGGAAGGGTTACAGGCGGTATCTGGAACTTTATGAGCGGCTGGCGCCGATGATGGCACAGCCTTGACGCACGAGGAAGATCCATGAAGGCGGCAGTATTGTACGGCAACGAGGATATCCGTTACGGCAATTGGGAAACGCCGGTCACCCGGCCCGGCACGGTCAAGGTACGCGTCCGCGCGGCAGGCATCTGCGGCAGCGACGTGCCCCGCGTGCTCCATCATGGGGCGCATTTTTACCCTGTGGTACTGGGGCATGAGTTTTCCGGAGATATTGCGGAGGTCGGAGAGGGCGTGAAGGGCCTGAGCGTCGGGGACACGGTCAGCGGCGCGCCGCTGGTCCCCTGCATGCGCTGCGATGATTGCATGCGTGGCAATTATGCGCTTTGCAGGCAGTACAGCTTCATCGGCAGCCGCGAGCAGGGCAGCTTTGCAGATTATGTGGTTCTGCCAGCGCAGAACGCCGTCAGGTATGATCCGTCCATCCCCTACGTACAGGCAGCCATGTTCGAGCCTTCCACCGTCGCGCTGCACGGCCTGAGGCAGAACGACTACCGCGGCGGCGGAACCGTCGCCGTGCTCGGGTGCGGCACCATCGGGATCTTCACCGCGCAATGGGCCAGGATCCTCGGGGCAAAAAGACTCGTCGTCCTGGATATCGACGATGGACGGCTGGAACTGGCCAGGCGCATGGGAGCGGACGCGTCCGTCAACACCCTGAACCCTGATTTCCTCAAGGAAGCATTGGCCCTGACAGACAGCGCGGGTTTTGATTATGTGTTTGAAACGGCGGGCAATCCTGTGACGATGCGCATGGCATTTGAACTGGCCGCCAGCAAAGCACACGTGTGCTTCATTGGCACCCCGCATACCGACCTAACCTTCACCCCCCGCCAGTGGGAAAACATGAACCGAAAGGAATTCCATCTGACCGGCAGCTGGATGAGTTATTCCGCGCCTTTTCCGGGCGAGGAGTGGCGCCTGACCGCCCATTGCCTCGGCACCGGCGAACTGAAGTTCGACCCCGCGTTCATCCACCGCACCTACCCCATGAGCGCAGCGGCGGATGCCTTCGCCCTGTACAAGGACCCTTCGCAGGTGCATGGAAAAATCATGCTGATCAATGAGTGAGGGGCTGACATGCTGCTGACTGTGACGCTGAACGCGTCGGTAGACAAGCTCTATTTGCTGGACAGGAACACGCCGGGCACTGTGATGCGCGTGAAGGAGGTGCGAAACAGCGCCGGCGGAAAGGGGCTCAACGTATCCCGCGTGGCCGCTCAGCTGGGTGAGCGCGTGACCGCGATGGGCTTTGTGGGCGGCTACACAGGCCGGTACTTCGAGTCGCTCATCACACAGGAGGGGATCACAAAGGCGTTTACCCCGGTCGCGGCCGAGATGCGCAACTGCATCAACTGCTGGGATCTGTCCTGCGGACAGAGCACTGAATATCTGGAGTCAGGCGCCCCTGTCACGCAGAAGGAAGCCGAGCGCTTTCTGGCGGATTTCGCCCTTCGGCTGCCTGAGGCAGACGCGGTCGCGATCTCCGGCAGTCTGCCGCGCGGCCTAGCGGAAGATTTTTACGCCACGCTGGTCAAGATGTGCCGCCGCGCGGGGAAACCTGTACTGCTGGATGCTAGCGGGGCTGCTCTGCGAAACGCTCTACCTGCCGCGCCTGATTTCATCAAACCCAACATGGACGAAATCGCAGCGCTTTCGGGCAGCCTTCCCCGTTCGATTGATGAAAAGGCTGAGGCGGTGCGCTCGCTGCACCGAAACGGCGTCGCTGCCGCGGCGCTTTCACTGGGCGCGCAGGGCGTGCTGGTTGCCAGTAATGAGGGCGTGTACCAGGGGATCCCGCCGGTCATACAGCCCAAAAACACGGTGGGCTGCGGTGACAGCATGGTGGCGGGTTTCGCGGCGGGCATGATCCGCGGGCTTCCGATGGAGGAGCGGATACGTCTGGCCGTGGCGGTCGCCACGGCGGCGGCGCTGGCCATCGGCACCGGGGAATATCTGGATAGCGATCTTCAGGTGATCCTGCCCAAGGTGGAAATACGGACACTCTAAAGTAAATTATGGAAAGGAGCTTACACATGGCAGATTTTATTGACCCGGCGCTTGTACCCAAACGCAGGCTGGCAAACGGAGAACTGATCCCCTGTATCGGCATGGGAACGTTCGGCAGCGATCGCTTCACCCCCGTTCAGGTCTCGCAGGCGGTGGCAGGCGCCATCCGCTGCGGCTACCGGATGTTTGACTGCGCGGCCGTCTACGGCAATGAGGACCTGATCGGAGAGGTGTTCGACGCCGCGTTCAGGGAAGGCGCCGTCAAGCGGGAGGAACTGTTCATCACCTCAAAAGTATGGAATGACATGCACGGGCAGGGCGACGTGCTCCTGTCCTGCGCCAAAACGCTGCGCGACCTGAAGCTTGATTACATCGACGCGTACTTTGTGCACTGGCCGTTCCCCAACTACCATGCGCCGGGCTGCGACGGCGACAGCCGCAATCCCGACAGCAGGCCGTTTTCAGCGGAGGCGTTCATGGCGACCTGGCGCCAAATGGAAAGGCTGCATGATATGGGGCTTGCGCGGCATATCGGCATGAGCAGCATGACCATCCCCAAACTGGAAGCGGTATTGCCGCTGTGCCGCATCCGTCCTTCGCTCATCGAGATGGAACTGCACCCCTGCTTCCAGCAGCAGGAGCTGTACGATTATGTCGCAGCGCAGGGCATCATGCCCATCGGCTTCTGCCCCATCGGCAGCCCCACCAGGCCGGAGCGGGACATGACCCCCGAGGACATTGCGGACATTGCGGTGCCCGAGGTGGTCGAAATCGCGAAGGCGCATGGTGTTCATCCCGCGGTCATCTGCCTGAAGTGGGCCGTGCAGCGGGGGCAGATCCCCATCCCCTTCTCGGTGCATGAGAAGGAGTATGTTTCCAACCTCCGCTGCACCACAGAGGATCCGCTGACTGATGCGGAAATGGCCATACTGAAGACCGTGGACCGCAACTGCCGCCTGATCAAGGGGCAGGTATTCCTGTGGCCGGGTGCTACGGACTGGCACGACCTGTGGGATGAGGGCGGCGTGATCGTCAGGTGATTTAAGGAGGAAAGCACTCAAGGAAACATGTCCGTCTATATGGGATGATGCAGCGGCATTGATCCATTGGGATGCACCCGGTCGGCCACAGACGAAACGCGGCGGAAAGCAAAGATACTCAGCGCTTTCTGCCGGGACGAAGCGGCAAAAATGCATGTAGTCGAATTGACCGAAAAGATTAGTCAATGAATGACAAGGAGGCAGCCATATGCTCAGAGGAATCTCTCACCTGATCTCGCCGGAACTGCTGAAGATCCTCAGCGAAATGGGACACGGGGATGAAATCGTGCTTGCGGACGCGAACTTCCCGACGGAGAGTTTCGGCAGGAGGGCAGTGCGCGCAGACGGGATCGCCGCGCCCGCCTTGCTGGAAGCCATCCTGCCGCTGTTTCCGCTGGATCAGTATGACAGGTCCAATTTTGTGCTGATGGAAGTCGTCCCCGGCGATCCCTACAAGCCCGTCATCTGGGAGGAGTTCAAGGCCGTGCTCGGGCGCTACGATCCTCAGGCCGAGGTGCAGCACATGGAGCGTTTCGCTTATTATGAGCGGACAAAAAAGGCGTACGCAGTGGTCGCGACGGGGGAAAAGGCGCAGTATGCCAACATCATCCTGAAAAAGGGCGTCGTCAAATAAGGCCTGACGGAGACAGAGAAAAAGGATTGCCCCGGCCAGGGGCAATCCTTTTGTTCTGCCTGCAGGACGCAGGCGGTCGGGTCAGTGATTCAGATCAGTCGTAGAGCAGCGGAGCGATCTTCGCGTCGTCGATGTTCTGATAGGTATAGAACTGGCAGCCGGTATCGACAACGGGCTCGATGGCTTCGCCGCGGAAAGCCTTGACGGCCAGTTCAACAGCGTAGTAGCCGATCATGTAGGGATCCTGGGTCACGGAGCCGTAGAACCACTGGTTCCGGACGGCGGCTTTCTGGTTCGCGCCGGCATCGAATCCGATCACGATGAGGTCCTTGAACTTGCCGTTGGCGCGGTCAAGGTCCGATCCGTCGGTGGTCGCTGCAAGGACGCCGCCGACAGACGCTTCGTTGGAGCAGAAGATGGCGATCAGGTTCTGCATCGACAGGATGCCCTGAGCGGAGGTCTGGCAGTCCGTCGGGCTGGTGGAAGCGGGAACGGTCACGTTGATCGTAACGGCCGCGGGTTTCTCGCTGGGGGCGTTGTACTTGTCATGGCCGGTGATGGCCACGGCGCCGGGATGCACTGTTTCGAGCAGCTCGGTCATCTTCGCCAGGAACCCGACGGTGCGCCCGACAACGGACGCGGAGGTCGCATCCTGCGAGAAGCAGCTGATCATCACGGGGGCTTCGGGCGTGGCGGCGGCGATCTTCGCGGCGATGGATTCGATCGCAAACATTTCCGCGGCGGCGACTGCGCCGGCGGACTCATTGTTCGTGGAAGCGGTGGACCAGATGGTTCCCTCGGGCGCGTTGGGCACGCCGGAGTCAAACCCGATGACCGGGATGCCCTTTTCCTTGGCGGCGAGCAGCTGCTCTGTCACGGACTCGGTATCCAGCGCTGCCAGGCCAAGCGCTACGGGGTTCTTTGCCAGGGCGGCGTTGAGCATGTCGATCTGGATGTTGATGTCTGATTCCGAGGGCGGTCCGTCAAAGGTGACTTCGACATTGTACTTCTTCGCGGCATCAAAGGAGCCGGCAGCCACGGTCTGCCAGAACTGGTGCTGGAAACCTTTGGAGATCAGGGCGATGTATTCGCCCTCCGCAAGGGCAGAGACCATGGAGAGCGTCAGAACGAGAGCCAGGAACAGGGCCACGAGTTTCTTCATGATGGGAAATCCCTCCTTGTAATAATATCTCTTTCGGCCGGAGGCCGGAAGAATCAAACCCTTTTGACCTGCGCGGCTTTCTTGAGCCGGTACTGGTCAAGCAGCACGGCCCCGATGACGACGATGCCCGTAAAGAAGGTCTGCCAGTGACCCTGCAGCCCCATCGACATCAGCCCTTGCTTGAGGACGGACATGACGAAGACACCGATGATCGTGCCCATGAGCGATCCTGATCCTCCGCTCATGGAGGTCCCTCCGATGACCACGCCGGCGATCGCGAGCAGCTCCAGCCCGTTGCCAGTCGAAGGGATGACCGAGGTGTAGACCGCTGCGTAGAATATCCCTGCCAGCCCGCTGAAGAAACCGCAGAACGTGTAGATGAGCAGCTGCCATTTCTTTACGTTGATGCCGCTGAGCCGGGCAGCCTCATAGTTGGAACCGAGCGCATAGGTATAGCGTCCGAATTTCGTGTGGTTGAGCAATAGGTATGCCAGGATAAAGGCACCCGCGAGCCACAGCGCGCCGGTCGGGAACCCGGGGATCAGGGCGTCATTGCTGGATTTGTAGAAAACGTACTTGAATGCCGCGTCGGGCGTTCCGATCGTCGGGAAACGCTTGGTCACGACCTTCGTCACGATCGCCCCGAAACCCATCCCGATCATCTGCATGCCAAGCGTGGCAATGAAGGGCGGAAGTTTCAGATAGGCGATCAGCGCGCCGTTGATGCCCCCGATGACCGTCGCGACAAACACGCAGAACGCCAGGGAGGCCCAGATGTTCCAGCCCCAGTTGCTGTAGGCCGTGGCCCCCAGCAGAGCCCCGCACATCATCGTCGTGCCGAGGGACAGGTCGATCCCGCCCGTGATGATGACGAAGGTCACGCCGATGGCCATAAAGCCGATGAAGTAGGATGCGTTGAGGATGTTCATCAGGTAATCCACTGAGAAGAAATTTGTGCCGAACATCGAAAAAAAGACATACAGGATCACCAGTACGGCCGGGGCCAGCAGCTTCTGCAGTTCAAACTTCCTGTTTAGCATCGGGCAGTCTCCTCTACGCGATCATTGTAGCCAGGTGCATGATTTTTTCCTGGGACGCTTCGGAAATATCCAGTTCGCCGGTGACCCTGCCCTCGCACATCACGACGATCCGGTCGCTCATGCGCAGCAGCTCGGGCAGTTCGGACGAGATCATGATGATCGATTTTCCGAGTTTGACCAGGTTCGCCATCAGTTGATAGATCTCGCTCTTTGCCCCGACGTCGATCCCGCGCGTGGGTTCGTCGAAAATCAGGATGTCGCAGTTGCGGATCAGCCATTTCGCGACGACCACCTTCTGCTGGTTCCCGCCGGACAGGTTGCTCACCAGCTGCTCCGGCCCGGGCGTCCTGATGGACAGGCTGGCGATGCTCTCCCGGACCACTTTCTTCTCCAGACCCCTGTCCACCTTCAGGCCGCGGATGATCTGGCGCAGCACCTTGAGCGTGATGTTGAAGGACACGTCCTTGATGGAGAAGATGCCCTCCTTCTTCCTGTCCTCCGGCACCAGCGCGATGCCCAGGCGCATCGCGTCCTCCGCGTTTCCGATGCTGACCCTTTTCCCGCGGACATACATGCTGCCCCCTGTCAGAGGGTCCAGCCCGAAGATGGTGCGGCAGATCTCGCTGCGCCCGGCCCCGACCAGGCCGGCCAGCCCCAGGATCTCCCCCCTGTAGAGGGAAAAGCTGACGTCGCGCACCAATGCGCCTGAAGATACGCCTTCCAGCCTGAGCACCTCTTCCCCGCGCTGCGCGGCGTAGGTGCGGGTGTAGTAGCTGGTCAGCTCACGCCCCACCATCATCGCGATCAGTTCGCTCTGCCTGACCTCACGGGTTACGCGGGTCCCGATCACCGCGCCGTCGCGCAGCACGGTCACGCGGTCGGACACCTCGAACAGCTCGCTCAGGCGGTGGGAGATATAGATGATGCCTACCCCGTCCGCCTTGAGCCGGCGGATGGTG
>CAUJDI010000036.1 GCA_963169565.1 Bacillota bacterium
ATGGGAAAAAGCTTTCTGTTTATTTCCGGCAAGGGCGGCGTGGGCAAGTCCACCCTGTCCTCGGCCATCGCCGTGGCCGCCGCGGAGCAGGGGCGTCGGGTCGCCCTCATCGACGGGGACCTGGGGCTTCGCAGCCTTGACATGATGCTGGGCCTTCAGGACAAGGTCCTGTACGACCTCTCCGACGTCGTCGCCCACACCTGCCCCCTTGACAAGGCGATGGTCTGGCACCCCTCGCACCCCACGCTCAGGCTGCTGGTCGGCGGCCAGGGCGCGAAGCCGAAGGATTTTAGGAAGCAGGACCTCCTAAAGATCCTGACGACGCTGAAGAAACGCTTTGACCTGGTGCTGATTGACGGACCGGCCGGGCTGGGCCGCGGCGTGCGCAACTTCACCGGCATCACGGATGAGGTGGTGATCATCTCAACGCCTGACCCGGTCGCCCACAGAGCCGCCGAGAAGCTGGCCTCCCTGCTGTTTCAGTCGGGGATCAGGCCCTTTCTGCTGCTCAACCGGATCAACAGGGACCTGGTCATCTCAGGCGGCCTCCCGCAGCCCGGCGCGCAGGCGCTTTCGCTGGATCTGCCGCTCCTGGGCGCGGTAGAGGAAGGGAACACGGTGTACAGCGCGATGCTGGAGGGGAAAACCGCGTATGAATCGGATGACGCCATGATCAGGAACGCCGTTGAGGACGTTCTGAAGCGGATGCAGGGGATGAACACACCCGTTGAAGACATTTTGCCACCCCGTCTGAACCTCTTCCAGCGCATATGGAAGTGGCTGGAGGATTGACCATGATCGCATTTGAGGATAAGCGGTCCCGGCCGCATTTTGATTTCCTGCTGCTGGGCGCGATGTACCTGCTGATGATCCTTGGCGTTCTGGCGATCGCCGTGGCGACTTATGACCCCAGCGTGTCCTCGGACCTGCCTCTGCTGAACCGCATCCTCGCTTCCAACACCGGCTCATGGCAGGCGATCTTCGTCGTGGCCTCGCCCGCGGTCGTCTGGTTCATCGTCAGCGTGCCCTATGAGCATTTCAAGACCTTCGCGCCGCTGTACTACGCGGGCGTCGTCGTGTTCCTGCTGGCGGTGCTGGTCACCTCCAGCGCCATCCGCGAGGTCAAGGCCTGGTTCCAGCTGAGCCTTGGCCGGATGCTTCAGCCCAGCGAATTCGCCAAGCTGACACTCATCCTGATGCTGGCAAAGGAGCTGTCTCTGACGGACAAACCGATGGGCACTTTCCGCTCCGCGGCAAGGATCGGTTTTTTAGCCGTTCTCCCCGCAGGCATCACGCTGTTTCAGGGAGAGACCGGCAGCGTCCTGGTGCTGGCGGGGGTCGCCTTTCTGATGCTCTTTTTCGGCGGCGTGGACTGGAAATGGATCCTGGCCATCGGCATGACGGCCATCCTCGGGATCGCTGGCGTGTTTGCCTATGGGATCATCAGCGGCGATACGAACTACCGGCTGCTGCGCATCCTGTCCTTCCTGGATCCCTATGCCTATGACCTGGATGCCGGATACCAGTCGCTGAGGTCCCAACAGGCTATCGGCGCGGGCGGGCCGGCCGGCATCGGCCTGTTCGTCCCCGGCTCCATGAGTCAGCTCAATTTTGTGCCGGAGGACTGGACGGACTTCATCTTCGCCACCATCGGGGAGGCGGTCGGCTTTATCGGCTGCACGCTGATCATCCTGCTTTTCCTGTTCCTCATCCTTCGCATGCTCTATCTGTCCCGCTTTACCTATGACAAATTCGGACGTCTCATCATCGTCGGCGTAATGTCCATGCTGTTCCTGCACGTCTTCCAGAACATCGCCATGACCGTCGGCCTAATGCCCATCACCGGCATCCCCCTGCCTTTCCTGAGCTACGGCGGATCGAACCTTCTGACCAACATCATCGGGGTCTCCCTCGTGCTCAACGTCACCCGCAACCGGCCCGCCGCGATGCCGGCCTACAGCGTCCCGGCCGGCGCCGCGCTGAGAAACCGCCACAGGAAGAAGAAACCCATCTACGTCAACGCCTCCGAGGACAGGGACATGCTCGGCGCAGTCAGGAAAAGAAGGGGCAGGCGGCGCGGGAAGGCCGCGGGCTGACCATTTTTCCGGCTGAAACAAGATATCGATTTTTTTTGCTTGTCAAGACCCCTGCTCCTATGTATAATGCCGCCTGCATCATGGACTTAATGGAGGTTGATCCGATGACCCTGGTCAAATGCCCGCACTGCGAACTGAATTACATGAAATCGGGCGAAACGATGTGCAAGGTATGCTACCGCGAGATCCACGGCAGGATGCCTGAGGAGGAGACTGAGATCTGCTCGACCTGCAACGAAGCGCCTGCGCTCCCGGGCAAGGACGTTTGTTTGTATTGCCTGAAGGAGATGAACAAGCAGAAGGGCATTCATGAAGAGGCTGAGGAGCCTGTGGATATCGGCATGGACCCGGTGAGCGCCATGGAGGAGATCATCCAGGACGTCGTGGGAGAGGACGACCCGGAATACCACGTCCTGGGGGATGCGCTGTCCCTTGAGGAGATGAGCGAGCAGGAGAACACCGGGGACGAGGAAGAACTTGAGGTCTGAGCGCGCGCGCGTCTTCGCCATCAGCGATCTGCACCTGCCGGGCGGCGAGGACAAATCCATGGACCTGTTCGGCCCGCACTGGCAGGGCCATTTTGATAAGATCAGGGAAGACTGGATCAGGAGGGTGGAAGAAACGGACGTCGTCCTGATCCCGGGCGACATCTCCTGGGCGATGCGGCTTGAGGATGCGCTTTTGGCCCTCCGCCTGCTCGGCGCGCTGCCCGGACATAAAGTCCTGATCAAGGGCAACCATGACTACTGGTGGAATGCCCTGGGCAAGGTGCGGGCCGCCCTGCCGCCCGGGATGCACGCGATCCAGAATGACGCGGTGTCCCTGGGCGGCTTCGTGTTCTGCGGCTCAAGGGGCTGGAACATGCCGGAGGTCGAGGATGAGCAGGGGGACAACCTGAAGATCTACCGGCGCGAACTGGCGCGCCTGGAACTGTCCCTGAGCGCCGCGCGACGGCTTTCTGACAGCGCGTCTCTGATCGCCCTGTGCCACTTTCCTCCCTGCGGCAGCCGCGGGGAAGACAGCCCCGTGACGGAGCTTTTGGAACGCTACGGCGTCAGCGACGCCGTGTACGGCCACCTGCACGGGCCCGCCTGCGCCTTCGGGTTTTCCGGCCTGAAAAACGGCGTGCGGTATTGGTTTGCTTCCTGTGACTGCGTGGGCTTCAGCCTGGTCGAACTGACCGTCGCGTCCGTCCCCTCGGTTGGTGCCGACCCTGCCGCTGAGACAAAGACCCAAAGAGGCGAAAACCGTTCCGGACCGATAAGTTCGTAAAGACATACATAACAAAACACGTCTATTTATCTAATTCATACAACATTGTCAGCATAGGCAAACAATAGTTCCCTACCCCTGAGCGGCAAGAGCGGAACACGCATTCGCAATTGCCGCTTTTTTCGATTTCCGGGACTCCCTTTTTCGCCCAAAGCCCGGGGATCAAGGCACGGCCTGCGTTGCCGGGCCGGGAGAGATGTGGTAATTTGTGAACGAAAAAGGGGATAAGTGGTGAATGGTGGTGGGCGGAATGGCAGAGGACGGTCAGCATTCGCAGGACCTGCTTCAGGGTGAATCCTGTGACAGGCAGAAAGAGAATGACAAACGGCTTGGTTTCATCGGCGTATACAACCATTCCCTCGACGCAAAGGGCCGCCTGATCGTGCCGATGCCCTTCCGCAGTCTGCTGGGGGACAGGATCATCGTCGGAGTGAACATGGCCCAGGATTCCATCGCCATCTATCCGTTCAAGGTCTGGGAAGAGAAGGTCGACATGCTCAGGCGGCTCTCGCATGAGGACGTCGAGGCGGAACTGTTCCTGTCAAGGTTCGCAATGTATTCCTTTGACGGCCTGGGGTTTGACAGCCAGGGCCGGGTCCTGCTCCCCTCCGCGCTCAGGGAGGAATTCCTCAATAACGCGCAGGGCGTCCAGGTGTCCGGCACGACAGAGTACGTGCGCGTCGTCTCCGACGAGCAGGCCAGGATGGAGACGGAGCGCTTCAGGAGCCAGTTCCCCGACAGGCTCAGGGCCATCAGCGATATCCAGGCCCGCGCCAGGAACAGGAACAGGGATGAGAGGTAAAGCGGCCTGACGATCCGCTCAGGAGGTTCACGACATGCAGCAGGCAAGACAGCAGGTTTTCAGGCAGTACGTCCTGGCGGGGAACCGCATGGTCCAGCGCGAGCGCATCGCGGTAGCCCCGAGCGTGTTTGTTGACAACAGCGGGGAGGATGATCAGCGCAGCCCCTACCGCGCGCAGGGCGCATCCCGCGGGGCTGCCGGCATCCCTTTCATATGGTCCCTTGTGCTTTTCGGTTTGGCGTTTTTCATCGCTGTCTTCATGGTCGGTTCCAAAATAGCCTTGACTGAAAAGCTGAATGGGGAGTATTCTCAACTCTACGGCCGCTATGCCGCGGCCGAGGAGGAAAGGCAGAAACTGCAGGCGGAATTCGATGCGAAAAGCGATGCCTCCAGCATCTGCTATTATGCGGTCCAGGGACTTGGCATGCGCCTTGCGACAAACGAGGAGACCATCGGCGTGGTGGCGGTCAGGATGCCGATGGCCTTGGAAGCGGAATCCTTCAGGGGGAGCGCGTCGGGGGCACACTAAGAGGATTAAGAGGTACGTATGAAGCTATCACAGCTGGCCGGGGAAGCGCTTTCCTACGCCCTGGAGCTGACGAAAGACTGTGAGATCTCTGCGCTGAGCGCAGACAGCAGGGAAAAGACGGATCAGGGGCTGTTCTTCTGCATCAGGGGCGCGCGTCATGACGCGCACTTTTTTGCGGAGCAGGCGATCAGGAACGGCGCGGTCGCCCTTGTGGTGACGCAGCTGCAGCCGCAGCTTTCCGTGCCGCAGCTGCTCGTTTCAAACGACCGCGCGGCGATGGCGCTGATGGTCCGCGCTTTCTACGGCTTTGCCGACCGGGGGATGAAGCTCGTCGGCATCACCGGGACCAAGGGCAAGACGACGACCAGCTACCTGGTCAAGGCGATCCTGGAGCAGTCCGGTTACCGCTGCGGCCTGATCGGCACGACCGGGAACATGATCGGCAGCCAGTGGCTGAACAGCAACCTGACCACGCCGGACCCCATCGACCTGCACAGGACGCTGCGGGCGATGGCGGACGCGGGGTGCGAGTACGTCGTCATGGAGGTATCCGCGCACGCGCTGTGGATGCGGAGGCTTGAAGGCCTTCAGTTTGAGGCGGGCTGCTTCACCAACCTGTCGCAGGACCACCTTGACTTCTTTGGCACGATGGAGGACTACTACCAGGCGAAGCGTTCCTTCTTTACCGGCGGGCTTACCAAAAACGCGGTCATCTCCCTGGATGACCCCTGGGCCTCCCGGCTTGCCGGCGAGATCAGTCTTCCCAAGATCAGCTATGCCATCTGCACCAACGCCGACCTGTTCGCGCGGGACATCCAGATCCATGAGGACGGCGTGTCCTTCCTGCTGAGCCTGTGGAAGGATCAGTATTTCCCGGTCAGCCTCAGGCTGATGGGCATGTTCAACATCTACAACGCCCTGGCGGCGGCCGGGATCGGGCTGACCCTCGGGGCGGACCCCGCGGCCATCTGCAGGGCGCTGGAAAGCGTCGCCGGCGTGCCGGGCCGCGCCGAGGTGCTGGATACCCATACGGGCTACAAGGTCATCCTCGACTACTCCCATTCGCCCGACGCCCTGGAGAACATCCTCGGCGCGATCAGGGAGTTCATCAAGGGCAGGCTGATCGTCGTCTTTGGCTGCGGCGGGGACAGGGACCAGGGGAAAAGGCCCGTCATGGGCGGGATCGCCGGCAGGATGGCGGACCTGTCCATTCTCACCAGCGACAATCCGCGCTCTGAGGACCCGGACAGCATCCTCGCCTCCATCGAGGAAGGCATCAAGCCCACCGGCGGCAGCTACCTGGTGATCGAGAACCGTCGGGAAGCCATCCGCCACGCCCTCTCCATTGCTCAGGAAAATGACATCGTCCTTCTGGCCGGGAAAGGACATGAGACCTATCAGGAGATCGCCGGAATCAAGCGGCCCTTTGATGAAAAGAAGATCGTCACGGAACTGCTGGCGGAGATAGGAAACGGGGGAAAAGGCGATGCTTGAGATCCTCTCGGCCCTGATCTCCCTGGTGATCACCCTCCTTCTGATGCCCGGCCTGATCCACTTCATGCGCGAGCGAGGCATGATCCAGCCGAAATACGACTTAGGTCCGGACAAGTTCAAAAAGAGGGACAAACCGCCGAATATGGGCGGGCTTGTCATCGCGCTGGGCAGCGTCCTTTCCTCCCTGCTGATCAGCCAGGTGTCCGGCTCCTCAAACGCCGCGCTGCTGCTTCTGATCCCTTCGCTCGGGGCGCTCGCGGTCGGCTTTGCGGATGACTGGATCAAGGACGTGCGGCAGCACCATGACGGGCTGAAACCGCGGTATAAACTGATCGGGCAGACGGCGGTCGGCCTGATCTTCTCGCTGATCACCATGAACCTGCTGGGGACGGCGATCCACCTGCCCTTTACGAGCTCGACGCTGGATCTGGGCTTTTCCTATGTGCCCCTGATGACCCTGCTGTTCACGTTCATGACCAACTCGGCCAATCTCCAGGACGGCGTTGACGGGCTGATGGGCTCTGTGTCGTCCGCCGGCAGCCTGGCCATGGGGGTGATCGCGGCGATCATCGGCGGGGGCAGCTTTGCCGATCCGGGCATCGCGTATGCCTGCTTCGCGCTGGCCGGGGCCTGCGTGGGCTTCCTGTTTTACAACCAGCACCCCGCGAGGGTGTTCATGGGGGACACCGGCAGCATGTTCATCGGCGGCCTGCTCACCGGCGCCGCGATGCTGATGCGGCTGCAGCTCTGGCTCATCCCGCTGTGCGCGACGATGATCCTCTCATCCCTGTCCGTCATCGCGCAGCGGATCTACTTCAAGCTGACGGGCGGGAAACGGCTGTTCCGGATGTCCCCGATCCATCACCATTTTGAAATGATCGGCTGGAGCGAGAACAAGATCGCCCGCCGGTATACCCTTCTCGTCCTCGCCCTGTCCGTCGTCGCATTGCTGGCCGCGCTGCCCATCGCGCCGTAGGAGGAACCATGCACCAGGGTGGTTTTACAGATCGGGCGTCATACCGCGGAAAGACGGCGCTGGTGATCGGGGCTGCCCGGAGCGGAACCGCCGCGGCGGAGCTTCTGCTCTCCCTGGGCGCGCGGGTCATCCTGAGCGACCTGAAACCCAGGGAAGCGCTGGGGGAGCTTCCGGAAGCGCTTAACAGCCCTGAATGCACGCTCAGCTTTGGCCGGACGCCTGACACGCATTTCGCTTCCTGTGACTTTGTCGTCATCAGCCCCGGGATCCCCCTGTCTTCGCCTGTACTGGCCCCGGCGAGGGAGAGAGGGCTGCCCGTTTTCGGCGAGATGGCTTTCGCGGCCTCCTGCTGGGACGGCAGCCTCGTCGCGGTCAGCGGGACCAACGGCAAGACGACCACGGTATCGCTTCTCGGGGAGATCTTCACCCAGGCCGGCCGGATCACGCACGTGGCCGGAAACATCGGCTATCCGCTGAGCGCCGCGGTGATAAGGGCAAAGGAAGACGACCTGCTGGTGGCCGAGGTGTCCAGTTTCCAGCTGGAGACCGTCGGCGGATTCCACCCCCGCTCAGCCGCTCTTCTGAACATCACCCCGGATCATCTGGACCGCCACGGCAGCATGAAAGCCTATGAGGACCTGAAGCTCAGCCTGTTTTCGAATATGGGCCCGCAGGACCAGGCCGTGCTCAACATGGACGATCCTACGGTGCGCGCCATGGCGCCTGAGATCAAGGCGGACATCCGCTGGTTTTCCTCATCCGGCGAGGTGCCGGAAGGCGCGATGCTGACGGACGGCTGGATCGTGCTGAAGAGCAGGGGGGAGACGCGGAAGGTCTGCGAAGTCAGCGCGCTGAAGATCCCCGGCCGCCACAATGTCGAGAACGCATTGGCGGCTGCCGCGACAGCCTTCGGGATGGGGGTGCCCGCGCCGGTCATCGCCTATGCGCTCAAGGGCTTCAAGGGCGTCGAGCATCGCATCGAGTACGTGACGGAGATCCGCGGCGTCCGTTTCCTTAACGATTCCAAGGGCACGAATCCGGACTCGACCATCAAGGCGGTCGAGTCGATGAAAGCCCCCACCATCCTGATCGCCGGGGGATATGACAAGGATGTCCCCTTTGATACGCTGGCAAAGAGCGTCATCAGCTCCGGATCCATCCGCGGCGCCGTGCTCACCGGCGCGACCCGCGACAAGATAAGGAATGCCCTGACGGAGGCCGGATTTGCCGCCATTGTGACGGCTCCGGACCTGAAGCAGGCCGTCATCAGCGCCATGTACATGGCGGAGCCGGGATACAACGTCCTGTTCTCGCCCGCCTGCGCGTCCTTTGACATGTTCAGGGATTATGAGGAGCGCGGCCGCGTCTTCAAACAGCTGGTCCTTGAGCTCAAACAGGGGGAGGAGTAGCGGTGCAGCCCGATCCGCGTCCGCCGGACACAGGGCCGGAGCGCCCATATGCGCCCCAGGCGTTCGGGGCGGGACAGGATCCTGCTTCCCCGCCGGGTTCCTTTCTGCCGCCGGAACTTGATCTGCCCCCTCAGGAGGAGCCGCAGGGCGGTCAGTCCCGCAGCCGGCTGCCCAGGATCGTGGCGTACGTCCTCATCGTGCTGGGTGTCTTCTTCTTCCTGCGGTATCAGGTGCTCACCATCTCAAACATCAGGATCATCGGGATCAGAAACGTCTCCCGGGAAACGGTCATCAGGGCGGCCGGGCTGGACAGGGGCCTGTTCTATTTTCTGGTCAATGAGGAAGCGATCAAGAACGGCGTCAACGCGAACCGTTATCTGATCTACGAGGGAATGGAAACGGTCTTTCCCAATGCGATGGTGCTGCGCGTCCGCGAGCGGACGCCTTTCGCCTTTTTCTCGCATCTGGGGATCGGTTACGTCATCTCCCGGGACGGGATGGTGTTGGAGCAGACGCGGGACCTGTCTGCCGGACAGGGCCTGATCGCCGTTTCCGGCCTCGCCCTCTGGGGACAGATCAGCCCGGGCAGCTTTCCGTCCAGCACTGACCCCTCCCAGGCGGAAGGCCTGGTCAGTCTGCTCGGCGAGTTGACAGCCTGGGGCTTCGGGACCCAGGTCAGGAGCGTGGACGTCGCGCACAGCCTGAACCTCTCCATCACGACAACTGACGGGCATACGGTCAACCTTGGTGGAGCGGAGCAGCTCCACGCGAAGATCGGCACGGTCCAGGCCGTGATCTCCGAGCTGCGCAGGCGACAGCTGCCGCCGGGCATCATCGAGGCGGCGAAGCCGGGCGAGGCGACCTATCGGCCTCTCACGCCTTAAGTCCGGGGCTATACAGCGTGCGGGGCGGGTGCTTTCATCCGCCCGATGCGTGTTTTGCTTGAAAAGGCTTGCCAAGATATCACAAAAAGGTTACAATGAACCAACCGGACAGACTTTTTAGGTGTGCGCATTGCGCTCGCGCGGGCGTTATAATCACGAAAAGCCCGAGAAATGGGGAGAAATGCGATGAGGAGCTCAATCAGCGTCATTGATTTTGGCACGAGCAAAATCGTTGCACTGATCGCGGAGGTCAGTGCCAGGCAGCGCTGCGACATCATCGGCGCGGGCACGACCCCCTATGACGGCTATGCCGGTTCGCGCTGGAACAACGCGGCCGCGGTCAACGAGGCGATCAGCGCTTCCATCGCCACCGCAGAGGAACAGGCCAGGACTTCCGTGAAGAGCGTCTATGCCGGCGTCCCCGGCCAGTTCTCCAAGGTCTATTCCTTTGAGATCAAGGTCGATCTGCAGGGGGCGGACCCCCGTGTGACCAGCCGGGACATCCAGACGCTGTTCGCGATGGCGGATGAGCAGGTGCAGGGCATCTCCGGTACGCCCATCCACCGCAGCCCCGCGTGGTTCGTGGTGGACGACGGGAAAAAGACGCTGGAGCCGCTCAACCAGCACGGAAGCGAGCTGCGCGCCCTGATCTCCTACGTGATCGCCGACCGTTTCTTCATTGAGGACATCACCCAGCGCCTGCTCGCGATCGGCAGGACGGCCGCCGGCTTCTTCTCCACCCCCATGGGGGAGGCGATGCTGTTCATTTCCGAGGCGGACCGTGACCGCACAGCCCTGCTGATCGACATCGGCTACCTCAACACCGACGTGATGGCCGTGGAGGGCGACGCGATCATCTTCCACAAGACCCTTCCTCTGGGAGGGGGCCATATCGCGGCCGATCTGGCCTACGGGCTTGAGATCCCCCTGGAGAGTGCTGAGCAGATCAAGCGGGGGTATGAATACGGCCTGGGCAGCTCAAAGAACAGCTTTGACGTCCTGCTGTCCAACGGGGCGACCCAGACCTTCACCCGCGACAAGGTCTCCGCGATCCTGCTGCCGCGCGTGGATGAGATCTGCGAGGCCGTCATCAAGGCGGTCCGCGATTCCGCGGTGCGCCTGGGCAACTGGTCCCCGGTCTATCTGACCGGCGGCGGACTGGCCATCAACAAGGGCGGGCGGGAATACCTGTCGGAGAAAATGGAGCGCCCGGTGCGCGAGCTGCCGCGCAAGGCAGTCAAACTGTCCAGCGCCATCTATTCAAGCTCCCTGGGCCTGCTCGATCTGATCATCGATACCCGTAACAGCGCCAACGCGAGCCAATCAGGCATCCGCGGATTCTTCCGCAGCCTGACAAGCGCTTGACCGGGGCGAAAATGAGGAGGAATACCATGCTGGTAACGCAGGTTGAACCTGAGGCAGCCACCAATTTCGCTTCGATCAAGGTCGTCGGCTGCGGCGGCGGCGGCGCCAACGCGGTGAACCGGATGGTGGACGCGGGCCTGAAGGGCGTGGAGTTCATCGCGGTCAATACCGACCGGCAGGCACTGTCCACCTCCAGGGCGGACAAGAAGATCCAGATCGGCGAGAAGCTCACCAAGGGCCTCGGCGCGGGAGCGGTCCCTGAAATCGGCAAGCGCGCGGCGGAGGAGAGCCGTGAGGAGATCGCCCAGCAGCTCAAGGGCGCGGATCTCGTGTTTGTGACCGCCGGCATGGGCGGCGGCACCGGGACCGGCGCGGCGCCCATCGTCGCGGACATCGCCCGAGACCTGAACTGCCTGACCATCGCCGTGGTCACCAAGCCCTTCCAGTTTGAGGGCAAGCAGCGCATGCGCAACGCTGAAGCCGGCATCAGCGAACTCAAGCAGTTCGTGGACACCCTGGTTGTCATCCCCAATGACCGCCTTCTGGAGGTGGTTGCACGCGGCACGTCGATGCTGGAAGCTTTCCGCGTCGCTGATGACGTGCTCCGTCAGGGCATCCAGGGCATTTCCGACCTCATCGCCCTGCCCGCGCTGATCAACCTGGACTTCGCCGACGTGAAAACCGTGATGGAGTCCGGCGGTATGGCGCACATCGGCATCGGCGTCGGCAAGGGCGAGAACCGCATGATCGAGGCGGCCAAGAGCGCTGTGGCAAGCCCCCTGCTGGAGACCAAGATCGACGGGGCCAGGGCGCTGCTGATCAACATCACCGGTTCTGAGGACATCGGCATCATGGAGATCAACGAGGCGGCAAAACTGGTGCAGGAGAGCGCCGACAGCGAAGCCAACATCATCTTCGGCGCCGGCATCGACAACAGCCTCAAGGATGAGATCCGCATCACTGTCATCGCGACGGGTTTTGAGAAGACCTCTTTCCCGACCCGCGACGCGAAGAAAAAGCCTTTCCGCGCCTCGGTGCCCTACGGCACCGCGACCGCGGCGATGAACCCTTATGAGAACCGCCCGGCGCTTGAGAAGCAGGAGATCCCCGGTTTTGAGGCTCCTCAGGTCCCCAGCTTCTACGACCAGTCGGAGGCCGCGTTCTTCCCGGGCTCCGTCAGGCCCGCGCCTCAGGGCGCCGCAATGGGGATGCCGCCCCAGGCCGCGCCGATGCGGCAGATCCCGGCTTATCCCCCGGCGCAGCAGCCCCTGCCTTACCAACAGCAGCCCCAGGTCCCCTACCAGCAGGCCGCGCAGCAGCAGCCGCAGATGGCGGAGAAAGACGACCTGGGCGTGCCGGCCTACCTGCGCCGCAGCGCGAAAAAGTAAATATTCCCGATGGACCAGTCCGGGAGAGACCGCACTTGCGGCGCCGAAGGGGAATGCGAAAACTCTCAGGCAAACAGACCGGACTGCGACGGAACTCTGGAAAGCAGCAATGCACCGAGGAAGCAACTCCGGTTTTCGGGGGAATCTTCCGGGTCAATGGACAGAGGCATGCGAAAAGGCATGCCTCTATTTTTAAGGAGGACCGGATGGAAAAGAAGACGCCGCTGTATGACTTGCACCAGGAACTGGGAGGAAAGATCGTCCCCTTCGCGGGCTACCTGCTGCCTGTCCAGTATGAAACAGGGGTGATCAGGGAGCACATGGCCGTTCGCACCGCCTGCGGGCTGTTTGACGTTTCCCACATGGGGGAGATCCTCTTTAAGGGGCCGGACGCCCTGAACAACCTTCAGAACCTGCTGTGCAACGATTACAGCGTGATGGACGCCGGCCGCGTGCGCTACAGCCCCATCCTCAACCCCCGGGGTGGCGTCGTGGATGACCTGATCGTCTACAAGTTCGCGCAGGATGAGTATTTCCTGGTCGTCAACGCCGCCAACAAGGACAAGGACTTCCAGTGGTTCCTGCGGAACAGGCAGGGCGATGCGGACATGATGGATCTGTCCGAAAACTATGCCCAGCTGGCGCTGCAGGGGCCCAGCGCGAAAAGGATCCTCGCGAAACTGGCGGATGAAAGCCGCTTCCCGCAGAAGTACTACAGCTTTATCAGGGA
The DNA here is from genome assembly GCA_963169565.1 of Bacillota bacterium. Classification (GTDB taxonomy): domain Bacteria; phylum Bacillota; class Clostridia; order Christensenellales; family Aristaeellaceae; genus UBA6115. The sequence continues at coordinate 12,946 of CAUJDI010000036.1, forward strand.
CCTGGACGTCGCGGGCGTCAGCTGCCTGGTGTCCCGCACCGGATACACGGGTGAGTTTGGATACGAGCTGTATTGCGCCCCGGAGAACGCTGTCCGGCTTGCCCGCGCGCTGCTGGAGGCCGGTAGGGAGGACGGGCTGATCCCCTGCGGGCTGGGCGCGCGCGACACCCTGCGGCTGGAGGCGGGGATGCCGCTGTACGGGCATGAGCTCTCCGACGACATCAGCCCCCTGGAAGCGGGGCTCGGCATGTTTGTGAAAATGGGCAAGGAGGATTTTATCGGGAAAGATGCCCTGCTTGAGAGGGGAGAGCCGAAGATCACCCGCGTCGGCCTGGTCGTCACGGACCGCGGCATCGCCCGGGAACACTGCGACGTATATGCCCAGGGCCGCCTGATCGGCAGCACAACCAGCGGCACCCTGCTGCCCTATACCAACAAGGCGTCCGCCATGGCCCTGATCGAAAAGGAGTTTTCCTCTTCCGGCACCGAAGTCGAGATTGATGTGCGCGGCCGTCGGCTCAATGCGCAGGTCGTGCCGCTGCCCTTTTATCAGCGTTCCTGATTCTTTGGAATAAAGTAGGAGGTAAAACCATGAACATCCCAGGTAATCTGAAGTATTCAAGGACCCATGAATGGGTAAAGCAGGACGGTGACGGCGTCCTCATCGGCATCACGGACCATGCCCAGAAGGAATTGGGGGACCTGGTGTTCATCAACCTGCCCAACCCCGGGGACAAGGTCACAAAGGGCGAGGCCTTTGCCGACGTGGAAAGCGTCAAGGCCGTCTCCGACATCATCAGCCCCGTTGGCGGCGTCATCGGGAAGGTCAATGAAGCGCTGCTGGACGCGCCGGAGAGCATCAACCAGGACGCCTACGCCGCCTGGATCGCCCGGGTGGAGGACGTCAGCGGGACGGAAGGCCTGCTCAGCGCCGGGGAGTATGAGGAATTCCTGAAGAAGGAGGCCTGAGATGGGAAGCTATCTGCCCGGCACCCGCGATGAGCAGCAGTCGATGCTCAAAGCGGTCGGCCTTGAGAAGCTGGAAGACCTGTTCACCGACGTGCCTGCCCAGGTGCTCCTGAAGGATTCCGTCCGGATCCCCGCGGGGCTGTCCGAGATGCAGGCGCGGGAGGAGATGGAGCGGCTTGCGGCGAAGAACACCGTGTTCGGTACGATCCTGCGCGGCGCGGGCGCCTATGACCACTACATCCCTGCCATCGTCTCCTCGGTGACGGGCAAGGAGGAGTTCCTGACCACCTACACGCCCTACCAGGCGGAGATCAGCCAGGGCGTGCTGCAGTCCATCTTTGAGTACCAGACGATGATCTCCGAGCTGACCGGCATGGACGTGAGCAACGCCTCCCTCTATGACGGCGCCAGCGCGGCCGGTGAAGGCGTCATGATGACGCTGACGCGGAAGCGTGAGCGCGTCCTTGTCGCCGCCACCGTCCATCCCGAGGTGCTGAACACGATCAGGACCTACTGCTGGGGGCGCGGGGTGCCCTTTGACGTGCTCCCGGAAAAAGACGGGAAACTGGATTTGGATGCGCTGAACAGCCTCCCGGAGGACACTGCCTGCGTTTATCTCCAGCATCCCAATTTCTACGGCTTGTTTGAGGAGGCTGAAAAGGCCGCCGAGCGTATTCATCAGGCGGGCGCGAAGGCCGTGATGGGGGTCTATCCGATTTCCCTGGGCTTGTTCAAATCCCCCGGTGAAATGGGGTATGACATAGCCGTGGGGGAAGGCCAGCCGCTGGGGTTGCCCCTGAGCTGGGGCGGGCCTTACCTGGGCTTCATGACCGCCAAAAAGGACATGATGCGCTCCCTCCCCGGCCGGATCGTCGGGGAGACGACGGATCACCAGGGCCGCCGGGCCTTCGTTTTGACCCTGCAGGCCCGGGAGCAGCACATCCGCCGGGAAAAGGCATCCAGCAACGTCTGCACCAACCAGGCGCTGTGCGCCATGACCGCCTCAGCCTATCTGGCCGCGATGGGGCCCGAGGGCATGAGGGAAGTGGCAAGCTTGTGCTACGAGGGCGCCCACTACTTCGCGGATGAGCTGGCCAGGATCAAAGGCTTTGGGCGCACCCATACCGGCGAGTTTTTCAACGAGTTCATGACCGGCTGCCCCATGGACGTCCGCGCGTTTGAGAAGGAAATGGCGCGTCGCGGCATCCTCTGCGGCCTGACGCTTGGCGACAGGCTGCTGTGGTGCGTGACGGAGAAATTGGACAAAGGGAAGATCGATCACGTCATTTCTGTCATCAGGGAGGTGTGCGGCCTATGAAACTCTTGTTTGAACGCAGTGTTCCGGGACGGCGCACCTTCATCCTGCCCGGGAGCAGCTTCCCCAAAAGGGAAGTGCCGGAGCAGCTGAAACGCAAGGCGGCGCCTCACCTGCCGGAATTGAGCGAGGTCGAGATCAGCAGACACTACACGGAGCTGGCCAAACAGGCCTTCGGCGTGAACAGCGGCTTTTATCCCCTCGGCTCCTGCACGATGAAGTACAATCCCCGCGTGAACGAGGCTGCCGCGGCATTGCCCGGCTTTGCGCGGATCCACCCGCTCCAGCCCAAGGACACGGTGCAGGGCTGCCTGGAGGTGATTGAACAGGCCCGCAAGCTGCTGTGCGAGATCACCGGCATGGACGACATGACCTTCCAGCCCGCGGCCGGCGCCCACGGCGAGTATGCCGGTCTGCTGCTGATCAAGAAATACCACGAGTCCCGCGGAGACAGCAAACGCACCCGCGTCATCGTGCCGGATTCGGCCCACGGCACCAACCCCGCCAGCGCCGCGATGGCCGGCTTCACCGTCACCACCGTTCCCTCAGACGAAGACGGCTGCGTCGATCTGGAAGCGCTCAAAGCCGCGCTGGACGACACGGTGGCCGGCCTGATGCTGACCAACCCCAATACGGTTGGGATCTTTGACAGGAACATCCTTGAGATCACCAGGCTGGTCCATGAGGCGGGCGGTTTGAATTACTACGACGGCGCCAACCTGAACGCCATCATGGGCTGGGTGCGGCCGGGCGACATGGGCTTTGACGTGATCCACCTCAACCTGCACAAGACCTTCTCGACGCCCCATGGCGGCGGCGGCCCCGGCGCCGGCCCTGTGGGCTGCAAGAAACTGCTGATGGACTTCCTGCCCTCAAGCAGCATCGGTTCACGCGTCTTTGAGGGGGAAATGCCTCATACGCTGGGCCAGATCCGCGCCTTCTACGGCAACTTCCTCGTGGTGGTCCGCGCGCTCACCTACATCCTGACCCTGGGCCGGGAAGGCATCGCCCAGGCCAGCGGCATGGCGGTGCTCAACGCCAACTACCTCATGCGCCGTGTCCGCGGGGCCTTTACACCCGCCTTTGACCGCATCTGCATGCATGAGTTCGTGCTGACCCTGGAGGACGTCAAGAAGGAAACCGGCGTATCCGCGCTGGACGTCGCCAAGACCCTGCTGGACCACGGGATGCACCCGCCGACGATGTACTTCCCCCTGATCGTGCACGAGGCGCTGATGGTGGAACCCACCGAGACCGAGAGCAGGGAGACCCTGGACGGTGCGGCTGAGGTATTCATCAGGATCAGGGAAATGATTGGGAAGGAGCCGGAGAAGCTGCACCTATCCCCCCTCACCACGCCCATCGGCAGGCCCGACGAGGTCGGCGCGGCGAGGAACCCGAGGGTGAGGTATGAGTTTTCCGAATAATTCCCTCAGTATCATCCGACACAAAAGGAGCGGCATCAAAACCGCTCCTTATCCTGTAAGCGCTCTCGTTTACCCAAGCCTGTACTCAGCCTTTGGTTCCGGCACGTCCGCCATTTCCGCCTGCTTTTTGCGGAACTTCTCGCCCGTGTTGCCAAGCACCGCGTAGGAAGCGATCTTGCTCTCCTCGACCCCGGGCTGGTTGAAGGCGTCGATGTCCAGCAGCTCGCCGGCATAAGCGGTGGCAAGCTCAAAGAAGCAGATGAGCTGGCCGATGGTGTTCGCGTTCACTTCGGGGACGTGGATGGTCTGGCTCATCCGTCCGGCCCGCAGCAGCGCGTACTGGGTCCCGCGGTATTCGGCGTCGATCAGCCCGTTGAGGGTCTTTCCCCCCAGGAAGGCGACGTCCGGGAACTCTTCGCAGCCGTGGGGGATGGGGACTTCATCCCGGAAGGCCTCCACCCGCAGGAAGGTGACGATCTTGTCATAGGGCCCCTCCGTGTACAGCTGCAGCTGGCTGTGCTGGTCCGTGACACCCAGCGCCTTGACCGGCGTCTGGCCGACGTTCACCGCCATGCCCTTCCGGGTCACGTTCTTGCCCAGGCTTTCCGCCCACAGCTGGCAGAACCAGTCCGCCATGTACTTCAGGCTGTCGGCGTAGGGCATCATCACCAGGACGTTGACGCCCATCTCTTCCATCGCGATGACCTGAAGCACCGCTTCCATCAGCGCCGGGTTGGCCCACACATCACCGGAGCCGCAGCGCCCGTCCATTTCGCGCGCGCCCTGGAGCAGCCCCTTGATGTCGATGCCGCAGACCGCCGCCGGCAGCAGGCCCACCGGGCTCAATTCGCTGAAGCGCCCGCCCACCCCGGAGGGGATGATGAAGCGCTTGAAGCCTTCCTTCCGCGCCAGTTGGATCAGGTTGCCCTTCTCGGCGTCGGTCGTCGCGATGACGTGCTCCTGCCACCCCTCGCCGATCTGCTTTTTCAGCAGCTCACTGATAATGAGGTACTGGCTCATCGTTTCGGCGGTTCCGCCAGATTTGGTGACGACGTTGAAGCAGGTCTTCCGGATATCAATCACGTCCAGCAGCGAGCGCATCCTCTCCGGGTCGACGTTGTCCTCGACATAGAGCTTCGGCCCGCCGCGCTTCTCTTTGGGCAGCTCGTTGTAGCGCAGGTGATTGAGCGCCTGCTGCGCCATGACGGGGCCCAGGGCGCTGCCGCCAATGCCCAGCACCACAAAGGCGTCGAACCGCTCCCGGATCTGTCCGGCCGTGCTCAAAATATCCTGGACGATGTCGTCCTGATTGTAGGGCAGCTCCGTCCAGCCCAGCCAGCCGCTGCCCCGGCGCTTTTTCACCGCCTCAAAGGCCGCCTTCGCGGCGTCTTCCCTTTCGCCGATCATCCCTCGGCTGATGCCGTACTGCCAGCCCACCGTATCCGCCATCAGGTGTCCGATGTCCAGCGTGATCCCTGCCTTGCCTGCCATACCGCACCTCCGTTTCATTCTTTGATGAGTATAGCACAACCGGATAAGCTCACATAGTGGGAACAGGCTCTGCCGCGGCCCTTCCCGTTTGAAGGCACAGGGCTGATATGCTATAATCCCTTCATCAACAGGAGGAGCGGGAGAGAATTGAACGATCCTTTGCTCAGCGTTATCATCCCCGTATACAACGCGCAGGAGACGGTCTCCCGGGCGCTTGACAGTATCCTCGGGCAGCGGAAAGCCGACATGGAGATCATCCTGGTGGATGACGGCAGCAGCGACGGCAGCCTGGAAATCTGCAAGCGCTACGCGGAGAGGGACCCGCGTTTCATTGTCATCAGCCAGAAGAACGGCGGCCCCGGGGCCGCGCGCAACGCGGCGCTTGACAGGGCTCGCGGCAGGTACATCACCTTCGCGGACAGCGACGACGCCGTGCCCGGGAACGCCTATACCAGGTTGCTTGACGCCGCGGGGGACGCCGACCTGGTCATCGGGCGGTTCAACCTGATCACTGGCACGAAGGCCATCAACCGCGGCTACGTCAGGGAAAGCCTGACGCTTGGGAAGGACGCCTTCCTGCGGGAGCTGGCCGTCCGGCCCGGCAGCTATTACTACAGCGCCCTGTGGAACAAGCTGTACTCCGGGAAACTGATCAGGGAGCATGGGATCCTCTTTGACACGGCGATGAGCTGGGGGGAGGACTTCCATTTCAACATGAACTACTACCGCCACGTCAGGAAGGTCGCCTTCCTCCAGGAGCCCGTGTACAACTATGTGGCCCACGCCACCGGCCAGTCCTGGCGCGCGCTCTACAGGGTCAAGCGGAACGTCCTCATCAAGGCGAGGCTTTACCATAGCCTCAAGGACCTCTACCGGGAAAGCGGGGCGCTTGAGCAGTACAGGCGCTACGTCAACCGCTACATCTTCAACGTCACCCTCAGCAAGTGAGGGACAGCGCGATGAGCGGCGGCATCACGGAGATCAGAAACGTCCTGCTGTTCCCGGGGGTAAGGGACGGGCGGACACTTGCGCAGGTGCCAAAGGCCGCCGTCTTCATCAAGGACGGCCGGTTCCTTTATGCCGGGCCGGCGGATCAGGCCCCGGCGCTTCAGGCGGACAGGGTGATCGACGGCAGGGGCGGCCTGCTGATGCCGGCGCTGGTCAACGCGCACGCCCACAGCGCGATGACCCTGCTGCGCGGGGCCGGGGCGGACCTGCCGCTGAGCAGCTGGCTCTACGACGTGATCTTCCCGCTGGAGGCCCGGCTGACCCCGGACATGACCAGGGCAGGGGTCGGGCTGGCGATGATGGAATATCTAAGGTGCGGGGTCACCTGCGTCAATGACATGTACCATTTCCCGGAGCAGACCGCGCAGGCCATGGGCCGGGCCGGCATGCGCGTGATGATCTCCAACGCCTGCGTCGACTTCGGCAATGGAAAGGAACAGCTGGAGGACGCGCTTTGCTTCTTCAGGGAATACCATAACAGCTTCGGCGGCCGCGTCCGCGCCGGCGTCAGCGTCCACGCTGAGTATACCAGCACGCCTGAGCTGGTCAGGCAGCTGGCCAGCGCCTGCGAAGGCCTGGACAACGTCGTCCACGTGCACCTGAGCGAGACGGAGAAAGAAGTGCGGGACTGTTTTCAGCGCCATGGGAAAAGCCCTGTCCGGTATTTCCATGACCTGGGGCTGTTCAGGATGCCCTCCATCGCGGCGCACTGCGTGGCGGTGGATGAGGAGGACCTCCGGATCCTCGCGCAGGACGGCGTGACCGTCGCGCTCAACCCGGTGAGCAACCTGAAGCTGGGCAGCGGCACCGCGCCCGTGAGCGAAATGCTCTCCCGCGGCATCCGGATCGCGCTGGGGACGGACGGCGCGGCCAGCAATGACAACCTGGACCTGTTCGAGGAGATCAAGCTCACCGGCATCCTTGAAAAGGGGATCCGCCATGATCCCACGCTGATCCCGCCGGCGCGCGTGCTGGAGGCGGCGACGCTGTCGGGCGCCAGGGCAATGGGGTATCGGGACCTGGGCCTGATCCTGGAGGGCTGGCAGGCCGACTGCGTGCTGGTGGACCTTGACATGCCCAACCTGCTGCCCTTTTCGGATGTCCCAGCCGCCCTGGTCTACGCCGCGCGGGGCGAAAACATCAAAATGACCATGTCGCAGGGCCGCGTTCTGTATGACAGGGGGGAGTACCTGACCATCGACGCGAAGCGTGTGATGCACGAGGCCAGGGAAGCCGCAAAAAGCTTAAGGAGCCCTTTGGCATAAACCTTTGCAGCGCTTGCATGTACGCCGCGCGTACTGTATAATACAGGCACTCAAAGGAAAGGATTCCTTTGATTTTTATGATTGGCATTCAGGCGGCTGCCGGAGGGGCAGCCGAAAGTCATTATTTTAGAAAGTTGGGGCGAAACATGAGCAGCCAGCACGAACACAGCAAGAAAACCGTCGTCTCGGTCGAGGGGATGAAAAAACTCGAGGAAAAGCTGCAGTATCTCACCACCATCCGCCGCGCGGAAGTGGCGGAGATGATCGCGGTGGCCCGCGGCTTCGGGGATCTGAGCGAGAACGCGGAGTATGACGAGGCCAAGAATGAGCAGTCCAGGCTGGAAGCGGAGATCATCGACCTGGAGAACACCATCCGCACGGCGCTGGTCATCGACGATACCGAGGTATCCACCGACCGGGTCAACATCGGCACCACGGTGAGGGTCTATGACGACGAGCTCAAGGAGGAGACCGAGTACACCATCGTCGGGGCCAGGGAGTCCGACCCGATGAACAACCGCATCTCCAACGAGAGCCCCATGGGCGCGGCGCTGCTGGGCAAGAAAAAGGGGCAGACCGTCAAGGTCAGCGCCCCCGGAGGCGTGATCACGCTCAGGATCCGGGACATCCAGCACAAGAAATAAGGAGCGGATTCAATGACGCAGCACACGGACCAGACAGCGGACTTCAGCGAGCAGGAGGCCATCCGCCGCGCGAAGCTGCAGGCCTTGACGGAAGAGGGCGGCAACCCCTACCTGCTGACCCGTTTTGATGCCACCCACACGTCAGATGCGATCAAGGGATCCTTCAGCAGCCTTGAGGGGCAGACGGTCTCCGTCGCCGGGCGCATGGTCAGCCGGCGGATCATGGGCAAGGCGGCCTTCCTCCATCTGCTGGACAGCAAGGGGAAGATCCAGGCCTATGTCCGCCGGGACGACATCGGGGCGGAAGCTTACCAGGCGTTCAGGAACCTTGACCTGGGCGACGTCCTGGGCATCAGGGGGCGCGTGTTTTTGACCCAGACGGGTGAGGTGAGCGTTCACGCGGAGAGCGTCACGCTGCTGGCCAAATGCCTCAAGCCCCTGCCGGACAAGTGGCACGGTCTTCAGGACACGGACTTGCGCTACCGCCAGCGCTACCTGGACATGATCGTGTCCCCGGAGGTGCGCGACGTCTTCATCAAGCGCACCCGCATCATCAACGCCATCCGCTCCTTTCTGGACGGCAGGGGCTACCTTGAGGTGGATACGCCCATCCTGCACACGCTGGAGATCGGCGCGGCCGCGCGCCCTTTCAAGACGCATCACAACACCCTGGACATCGACATGTTCCTGCGGGTCGAGACGGAGCTGTACCTGAAGCGCCTCATCGTGGGCGGCTTTGACAGGGTGTATGAGATCGGCCGGATCTTCCGCAACGAGGGAATGGACACCCGGCACAATCCGGAGTTCACCTCTGTGGAGGCCTATCAGGCATATGCCGATTATCATGACATGATGGACCTGGCTGAGCAGATGATCTCTCAGGTTGCCCTTGAGGTGTGCGGCACGACGGAGATCACTTTCCAGGGGCAGGCTGTCAGCCTGAAAGCCCCCTGGCCCAGGCTGAGCATGGCCGAACTGGTGCTGAGGGAGTCCGGCATCGACTTTTTCTCCTGGAGAAGCGATGAGGAGGCCCGCGAGTGCCTGAAGGCCAGGAAGGTGCATACGGAGCCGCACTTCACCCGGGGTGACTGCCTGGCCGAGCTGTTTGACGAGTACGTGGAGGACAAGCTCATCCAGCCCACCTTCGTCATCGACTATCCGGTGGAGATCTCCCCCCTTGCCAAGCGCAAGCCCGAAGACCCGCGCCTGACGGAGCGTTTTGAGCTGTTCATCCTGGGCAGCGAGTTCGGCAACGCCTTCTCCGAATTGAACGACCCGATCGACCAGCGCGCCCGATTCATCAGGCAGGTGGAAGAGCGGCGCAAGCTGGGCGGCCTGAACGCCCAGGTGGATGAAGACTACCTCAACGCGCTGGAGTACGGGCTTCCCCCGACCGGGGGCATCGGCATCGGCGTGGACAGGCTGATCATGCTCCTGACCGACAGCGCTTCCATCCGCGACGTGCTGCTCTTCCCGACGATGAAACCGGTTTCCTGACGGGGCAGACGCGATGAAGCTCGTCACCCAGCTTGACAGGAAGACCCTTCTAAACCATCTGGCCTACCACGGCTGGCAGTATCTCCTGATCCTGGGGCTGTCCTTCCTTCTTTGGAACCTCATCTACCAGCAGACCGCCTACCGCCCGCCGCAGGGCAAGCGGATCGACGTCTACATCCAGTCCTCCTCCGCCGATCAGGACCAGGTCAATGCCTTCTTCAAACCCATCTGGGAATCGGCCGTCCCGGAGCAGGAACTGGTCAGTGCCGTCATCATGCTCAGTCCCGGCACGGAAGACTATTACGCCGGCATGCAGCTGATCACCTACATCGCGGCCGCCGAGGGCGATATCTATATGCTTTCGTCCAATGACTTCAAGCGTCTTGCGTCGCAGGGCGCGTTCATCCCGCTGGACCGGTACGTATCGGACGGCCGGATCGACGCGGCCGGGATCGGCCTTGCCCCCGGGCGCGTGGCCATCATCGAAACAAACGCTGAGGGAACCGTCACGTCCGTTTCAGAGCCGCGCCTGTACGGCATCCCCGCGGCGGAGCTGTACGGGTTCGCCTCCGACCTTTTGATCGACAACCGGGACATGGTGCTGGCTGTCGCGGTCAACGGCGGCAACGTGGAAGCGACTGTGACCTTCCTTGACGCCCTCATCGGCGCGACCCGCGGGCCCAAGCCGGACTTCTTCAAATGAAAGGCAGCATGAGCTTGAAATACCAGGCCGTCATCTTTGACCTGGACGGCACCCTGTGCTATTCCGCGCCGGGCATCCTCCAGGGCGTCCGCCACGTGCTGGGCCTGATGGGGCATGAGGTGCCGGATGAAGCGTCTCTGCGCCGCTTCCTGGGCCCGCCCCTGATGCAGACCTTCACCGGGATCTGCGGCATGAGCGAAAAGGAAGCGGAGGAAGCCCTGCGGCTTTACCGCGACTATTACTATCAGACCGGATACTTTGACAACGCCGTCTACCCCGGCATCCGCGCGTTGCTTTCGGCGCTGAAGGCTCAGGGCGCTTTCATCGGCATCGCGACCCATAAGCCTTTGGTGCCAAGCCTGAAGATCCTTCAGGGCTTCGGCCTGCTGCGGTACATCGATCAGGTGGAGGGGCCGGGCGAGGAAGAAACGCCTGAGAAGGCGGAGCTGATCCGACGCGCCGCGCCAAAGGGCCTGAAAGCCGTGATGATCGGGGACAGGCTGACGGACATAGAAGGCGCGCATGATGCCGGCATCGACAGCATCGCGGCCCTGTACGGCTACGGCCATCAGGAGGAGTTCATGGGGGCCGGGGCTGTCGGCATGGCGCGGACGGTCGGGGACCTCTACAGCCTGCTGGGAGCCAAAAAGCCTGAGGCCCGCGGCTATTTCATCAGTTTTGAGGGCAATGACGGCAGCGGGAAATCCACCCAGGCGCGCCTGCTCGCGCAGAGGCTCAGACAGTGCGGGTACGACGTCCTGCTCACCCGGGAGCCCGGCGGGACCGGCATTGGCGAAAAGATCCGGGAGATCCTGCTGGACCGCGCCAACGCCGACATGGAGGACATGACCGAGGCACTGCTGTACGCCGCCGCGCGGGCCCAGCACGTCCGCCAGGTCATTCTGCCGGCGCTTGCGCAGGGGAAACTGGTCATCAGCGACCGGTTCGTGGATTCCAGCATCGCCTATCAGGGCGCGGGCCGCGGCCTTGGGATGGACCTGGTGCGCCAGATCAACGCGTTCGCGATCGACGGCTGCCTGCCGGACCTGACGGTGTTCCTGAGCCTCGACCCGATGGAAGGCATGGCCCGACGGAGCCGTTCCGGCGCGATGGACAGGCTGGAGGCGGCGGCGGACGCCTTCCACCAGGAGGTGGGGCGGGCTTTCAGCGAGATCGTCAGGAGTGAGAAGCGCTTCCTCGTCCTGCCGTCCCTGCCCAACAAGCAGGACACCGCCGAAAACGTGTTCCTGAAGGTGACGGATCGCCTCAGGGAGGACGGCCTTCCATGACCCGCGTGGCGGTCGGCATGTCCGGCGGGGTGGACTCCGCGGTCTCGGCCCTGCTGCTCAAACGGCAGGGTCTTGACGTCATCGGCGTCTTCATGAACAACTGGGAGGAGAAGGATGAGAACGGGGTCTGCACCTCCCAGGCGGACTGGCAGGACGTGCAGGACAGCTGCGAGGTGATCGGCATCCCCTGCTACTCGGTGAACTTCGCCCGGGAATATGAGGAGCGGGTGTTTTCCCTGTTCCTGAAGGAATACAGCCTGGGCCGCACGCCCAATCCGGACGTGCTGTGCAACCGGGAGATCAAGTTCAGGGCTTTTCTGGATCACTCGCTGAAGATCGGCGCGGACAGGATCGCCACCGGGCATTTCGTCAGGACCGACGCGGAGGGAAGGCTGCTCAAAGGCGCGGACCCGATGAAGGAGCAGAGCTATTTCCTCTATATGCTCAAGCGGCGCCAGCTTCGGATGAGCCTGTTCCCTGTCGGGGGGATGACCAAGGCGCAGGTGCGTGCCGCCGCGCGGGAGGCAGGGCTGCCCGTGAGTGAGAAAAAGGATTCGACCGGCATCTGCTTCATCGGCGAACGACGGTTCAAGACCTTCCTGAAAGGCTTCCTCCCCTCGCAGCCCGGGGACATCGTTTCATTGGACGGCGAGGTCCTGGGGAGGCACGAGGGGCTGATGTACCATACCATCGGCCAGCGCAGGGGACTGGGCATCGGCGGGCGCGGGGATGGCAGGAGCTGGTTTGTGGCGGACAAGGACCTGAAAGGCAACCGGCTCATCGTCGTGCAGGGGGAGGATCATCCCCGTCTGTTTTCCTCGGGTGCCGACGTGGAAGACCTGACCTGGGTCGGGGATCCGCCCTGCCCTGAGGGTGAGGAGACGGCTGTGCGTGTCAAGCTGCGCTACCGCCAGCCGGATCAGGAAGCGCGGCTCACCCTGACGGGCGATGCGGCCAGCCTGCGGTTCATCAGGCCCCAGCGCGCGGTCACCCCCGGGCAGAGCGCGGTCTTCTATCAGGATGACGTCTGCCTCGGCGGGGGTATCATCACCCGGGCTATACAGAATGAGAAAGACTTATAGCTGAATGCCGTCCGCCGCGTCCCTGTCCACATAATGGATGAACTGGCCGTTGACCCGCATGGCATAGTGCAGCGCGTCAAAGGGATACAGCGCCAGTTCCAGCTCGCCGAACGGTCCGCTCAGCAGATACCGGACGGCTTGTTCCTCTTCTGACGCAAAGCCTTCTGGCAGTTTGCCGGACGCGCTCAGCGCCATCAAGCGGAGGTACTCCCGAAGGATCGCCGTGCTGTCCGCTTCCTGTCCGTTGACAGTGATATACGGCTCATAGAGGAGATTGCCCGCCTCGTCCCGCTCGTGCTGGTTGTTGGGCAGGATCTTTTCGATCATGCTGACCTCGTATGCGCGGCTCTCTCCGCCCCTGTGTACGGACAGCCTTGTCAGTCGGTTGATCGGTACGTTTACCGGCGCGGGGGAGAGGATATCGCCGATGTCCATGCTGTATAGAAATCCCATGGAAGCATGGCTGACCTGGTAGATCTCCCCCTCGTAGAGCAGGTAGAACCCCAGGCTGCCGATCGGGTCCCCAATCTGGAAATGGAAGGACTGGCCGGGCACGTCCAGGCTTTGGCCGGGATTCCCCTGCGCGTCGTATCCCTGGATGACGCTGGGGGCCAGGTCGATCCGGACAGAACGACTGGCGTGATCAAAACCATATTTCGACAGATTGTCCCCTTCCGCTTTCCCCGCGTAGACGGCCAGCCGCATCTTCCCAATCGCCAGGAGCAGGCTTCGGACCTGCTCCTCGTCGGCCGGGTAACGGAAGGGGGACACCACTTCCCACAGCCCTTCCGATTGGCGGACCTCAAAGCCGCCCTCCCCGGAAACGGACAGCCCGTCCGTGAGTACGCTGTCGAAGTTCAGCGCCGGCACCGGGTGCAAGGTGTTGAGGCCGCGGTCAAAATGCGGGCGCATGTCCGTGGACACGGAGAACACCCGGCCGTCCCCGTTCATCATCAAATAGTCCGAGGGGATCTCCGTCGGCGCCCTGCCGCCGAACACCAGGTCCGCCGAGGTCCCGTCGCTGTATTCCGCCTTGACGCGCGCGGCCGTCTTCCCCAGTCCCAGCGCCTCCAGGCTCTGCCCATCCATCGTGATCCGGCCCAGTTCCTCATGCGCCGTCAGCAGGGTCAGGTCCTTGACCATCAGGTCGATCTCCCGCTGCTCCAGGGGGAAATCCGTGTTACCTTCCACCTGGGCCTTTCCGTCTGCAAAAACAATGGAGAAAGGCTCTTCAACGGACGGCGTAACCGAAAACCTGAGCAGCTCGGACGCGTCCCTGCTGAGAAGCGTCAGTTCCTCATCCGTATTGCTGATCGGCGGGACCCACGCCTCAGGCGCTTTCTGCCCGAAAAACAACCATATCAAAAGGATCAGCGCCGCAGTCAGCGGAAAGGCAAGCAAAAGGAGAGAGCGCCTGCGGGGGGGAGGGGTCTTCTTCCTGACAGGCTGCAAGGCTTACCTCTTTCTCCGGCGCATCAGCACGGGGATCGCCGCTGCGCCGACTAAAAGGGGCAGCAGGATGATCAGCATGACCGGCAGCCAGGGGCTGCTGACGGACATCTCCGGCCGGACGAGCTGCCGGGGCGCGATGTCCAGGCCGATGCTCTCCCGCGGGCTCAGGTAGGCGGCGATGCGCAGCAGGAAGTCCGCGCTGTAGGTGATCTCCTTCAGCCAGCTGTCCAGCAGCAGGGGGGAAGAGCCCAGGATCATCGCGCGGGAATGGGTGCCGTTCGGGTGCGCGCGGTCGGAGAGGAGCGCCAGGTAAAACTGTCCTGAGCGTTCGCCCTCTTCCATCTCCAGCGTTCCCTCCGCCTTCTTTACGTCCTTGACGTACGCCTGACCGGAAATGAGCAGCGGGTCGACCAGCAGGGTCCCGTCGCCCTGGACGATGTCAAAAGCGCGCGCGCCGGGGAGCCGCAGCCGGGTCTGTCTGGCTCCGATCAGGGCGGCTGTGGGCTCCGTCATTTCCATATACGGCGTCAGGAAGAGCGGGCTGTCGATGTAGGCAGCCCTGTCCTCGCTCTGGGCGACGACGATGCCGGGGATCCGGAGGAAACCCATGCTGCGGTACAGCGCGTCAAACAGCGGCAGGCTGTCCGGGTCATGATAGTCGCTGGTGATGATCGTCCCGCCGCCCCCGCCCAAAAAGGCCGTTATCTTCTGGAGCTCCGCTTCCTGCAGGTCCTTCTGCGGGGACAGGATCATGAGCAGTTCGCTCGGGTCCAGCTCATCCCCGCGCAGCAGGTTCACGCGGCTGACCTGATAATGATGGGACTTGAGCAGCGCTTCCATGTCCTCGGTCTCGGCCTCGGGGATCTCCCCGTGCCCGTCCAGCAGGCGGATGACCGGGACGCTGTCCATGGAGACGTACAGCAGCGCCTCCGAGATGGCGGCCTCATAGCGAAGGCCTGTGAGCTGATAGGCGCCCTGGTCCGCGTCAAAGCGCTGGTCCAGGAAATCCAGCATCCCAAGCACCCGGATACGGCCGGTCTGCCCGCAGTGCAGCACGAGCGTGTCAGCGGCGGCCGCACCGTCCTCCATCTCAGAGGAGATCAGGTTGACCAGCATCGGGTTTGAGACCAGGTTCTCGACGGAATACGTGAACATCGGCGAGGTGGCCGCAAAGCGGTTCAGCAGGCCCAGCAGCGCCTGATCCTCCTGGCCGGGGGTCATGATGGCATAGGCGTGCACGGGCCTGTCCAATTCAAGCAGGACCTGCTGCGCCTGTTTGCTCTGCGTGGTCACGCTGTTGAAGGAGAAATCCATCCTCAGCGCGTTTTGCCGTTCAATGCTGTCCATCAGGAGCACGGCCAGCGTGCAGGATGACAGCACGGCGAGGGTCGCAAGAAACGGCGCGGCACGTTTGAAAAGCCGTCCGGACGTCCATTTCTTCAAAAAACCTGTCTTCATGTGCGGCGCGCCCTCACGGCTGTCTGGACCCTCACGCACAGGTGCAGCATGCACAGGCAGAACAGCAGGTAGAACAGGATGTTCGCCGGGCTGAGCTGGGCGGACAGGAAGGGGGTGAAGCGATCGTAGAGGCTCAGGAAGGCGACCGCCCCGGCGAGGAAGGGGGGAACGGCGGATGAGGAGGACAGCAGGCTGACCAGCCAGATGAACAGGTTCGCGCCAAAGGCGACCGCGGCAGCCCCCACCGTGCTCTTCATGGGGCTTGTCACCGCCAGGTCCAGCGCGATGAACGCGCAGCCCTGCAGGAAGAAGCCAAGGTAGGCGGTGAGCACTTCAGGAAGGAACAGCCGGGAGTAGGCGGCGATCAGGAGGGGATACAGAAAGCTGAGCAGCACGGCGAAGAAGAGCACCGTGCAGGCGGCCAGGTACTTGCCCAGGATGATGAACCTGACCGTGAGGGGGGAGCTGAGCAGCAGCCTGTCGGTCATCGCGCGGTGCTCCCCGGCGATCAGCCGGATGACCAGGATGGGGGTGAGAAGCATAAAGACGTAGCTCATCATGCTCATCAGAGGCGTGAAATCGCTGCTGCGGGGGAGCAGGTTGTTCAGGTAAAACACCAGGCTCCCGATGGCCAGGAAGACGCTGAGGAAAAGCCAGCCGGCGGGGGTGTGGAAGTAGCTCTTCAGTTCCTTGCGGTATACAGCGCTCATCAGCCGCCCACCTTCGCGTGGCCGGTCACCTTGATGAACAGGGTCTCCAGCGAGTCCTCAAGCGGGGTCAGCTCCAGGATGGGGGCGTTCAGCCCGGACAAGAGGGTAAACAACTCCGCCTGGAAGGGTTTACCTGGCTGCGTGTCGGCGATGAAGCTGGTCTGCCCAGGGTCATGGCCGGGAAGCTGCCTGATCCGGCGCACGGAGGGGAGCTGGCGCAGCTGGGAGAGCAGGCGGCCGGGCGGCAGCGCGATCACGGCGCGGTACTGCGGCGAGACGCTGGCCGTGTCATTCATTGTGTGGTCCAGCAGCAGCCGTCCCTCATCCAGGATCAGCACGCGACTGCAGACGGCCTGAAGCTCGCCCAGGATATGGGAGGAGATCAGGATCGCCTTGTCCTTTGACAGTTTCCTGATGAGTTTGCGGAAGGCGACTGCCTGCACCGGGTCAAACCCGGCGGTCGGCTCATCCAGCAGCAGGACCTCCGGATCCCCGCACAGGGCCTGGGCCAGGCCGGTCCGCTGGGCAAAGCCCCTGGACAGCATGCCGGTGAGGCGGTCTTTGACCTCCTGAAGGTCCGCCAGTTCCATGATCTCCCCTATATGATCCTCCCGGTCCGCCCGCAGGACGCCCTTGATGTCGCAGACGAAACGCAGGTATTCCGTCACCGTCATCTCCGGGTACAGCGGGGGGATCTCCGGCAGGTAGCCCAGATGGCGCTTGGCCAGGGCGGGCTGCGCAAGCAGATCGTGCCCCATGATCTCCACCCGGCCCGCGCTTGGCGCGAGGCAGCCGGACAGCATGTTCATGATGGTGGACTTACCGGCGCCGTTCTGGCCCAGAAGACCGACCACCTCGCCCTTCCCCGCGGCGAAGCTGACGGCTTTCACCGCCTCGATTCTGCCGTACCGCCTGCAAAGGCCTTCTGCCCGGATCAACCGCACTGTCCCCCGTCATGAAGTAATGAAAGTATACCATTCTGGATAAGGCGTTTGATGAACAAACTGTGAAGACGCCCAAGTTGAACGGAACCTCAGAAAATGCTAAAATAGGCCATCAGTCCGGAGAGGAGCGCCATGAACAACTACCGCTTCAGGCAGAAACCGGGGTTCCAGACCTACGGAACCAAGACGCAGCAGCGTATCACGCTCATCACCCTGGTCCTCCTGCTGGCGGCCGTGATCGTCCTGGGGGCTTTCTATGCGCGCGGCGCCGCCTACCAGGCCAGGACAGCGGAGCAGTTCAGGCGCAGGATCAACAGCAACCTGGTGGACGCCATCGGGCAGGTCAGCCGGATGACGGGCGGGGTGCAGTCCAACTCCTCCATCAAGCTGGGGCAGATCCGTCAGCATGTTTATGCAATGGAACAGATCAACGCCATCAGCATTGCCGTCAGCGGGGAAAGCGGCCGGCTGATCCCGCAGGAAGCCGTCACCGCCCTGTTTGATGACCTGGACCGGTATGAACTGGCCATTCAGACCGCCACCGGCAACACGCTGGAAGAACGGACCCTGCTTCTGACCCATCTGACCGCGCTTCAGGGGATCATCGGGCTATAGGTTTCCATAAGGGGCTTTCAACGGCTGACCGTCCACGGATGGTCGGCCGTTTATTCATTTGGAAAACGGGTATGAAGGATTCAGCCTTCAGAAGAAGGAAGTACGAAAGGATGACAAGCATGTCCAGGAAGATCGGTATCATTTCAGGCTCCCTCCGCGAGGGATCATTCACCACACAGATCGCCCGTGCGGCAAAGGAACTGTTTCCTGAATCCGTAAAGGCGGAGTTCATTGAGATCGGGCAGCTGCCCCTGTTCAATCAGGATTATGACGACAAGGGCACAACGCCGGAAAGCTACAAAACCTTCCGCAGCCTGATCGCGGGTTT
Organism: Bacillota bacterium; assembly: GCA_963169565.1. GTDB lineage: Bacteria > Bacillota > Clostridia > Christensenellales > Aristaeellaceae > UBA6115. The sequence continues at coordinate 31,143 of CAUJDI010000036.1, forward strand.
TGACGGTTTCCTGTTCGCCACGCCGGAGCACAACCGCTCCTTCCCGGCCGCATTGAAAAACGCGCTGGACGTCGCCTCCCGCCCCTGGGGGCACAACCTGTGGAACGGCAAGGCGGCCGCGATCATCAGCGTATCCCCCGGGACATACGGCGGTTTCGGGGCGAACCATCACCTTCGCCAGGTGCTGGCTTTCCTCAACATGCGCCCCGTGCAGCAGCCGGAGGCCTACATCGGCAGCGTGACGAACCTGCTGGACGGCAAGGGCAGCGTGAATGAGCAGACCAAAACCCATCTCAAGGGCGTCGTCGACGCGCTGGTGAGCTTGCTGTAGGAAGTCACAGGAACCATAAGGCCGGAGGGCGGAAGCCTTCCGGTTTTTTTATCCAAGCGTCCTTGCGTACAGGCACACCGGCCAGGATGCACTCAGCCTCCTCATCGCCGACCTTGCCGCCTGCTCGCCGGGGAACAGGCCGAAGACCGCGCTGCCCGAGCCGCTCATCCGCGCAAAGGCCGCGCCGTTTATCAGCAATGCGTCAATGGCGTCCCGGATCTCCGGCAGCATCGCGGCGGCAGCCTGCTGCAGCTGGTTCCTGCAGGCCAGCGCGAGCAGTTCAAAGTCTCCGGTCATCAGTGCTTCTGCTACCTGCCGGATGTCTGCCGGTTCGCCGCAGGTGTTTTGGTTGAACCTGGAGAAGACCTCGCCTGTTGAAAGACCGCCTTCCGGCTTGAGGATCAGCAGATGGAAAGTCTTCGCCGCGGGCAGGGGGAGGACACGTTCCCCGATGCCTCCGACGCGGGTCAGGCCAGGAAACAGGCAGCAGGGCACGTCCGCGCCGAGACCGAGGCCGATGTCCTGAAGTTCCCCTTGGGACAGCCCGGTGTTCCACATCCGGTTCAGCCCCTGAAGGACCGCGGCGGCGTCCGCGCTGCCCCCGCCGAGGCCGGCCTGCACCGGTATCCTTTTCACAAGCGTGATCCTGGCGCCGCCGGCATGGCCTGTGTATTCCTTCAGCGCGTTTGCCGCCTTGAGCGCCAGGTTGTCCTCAGACGCGGGCAGGCCGTTCCCGCCTTCGACGCTCAGGAGGATGCCGGGATGGGGCAGGAGGGTGAGGGTGTCAGAAACGCTGATCCGCTGGATCAGCATATCCAGAAGGTGATAACCGTCAGGCCTTGTCCCCAGCACGTTGAGCGCCCAGTTGATCTTCGCGGGCGCATCAATCCGCATGCGCCGCCCTCCCGTTGGGCTTTTCAGCCTTCTCGAGGGTGAACTCAAAGGCCGCGCCCGGCCCGTCCTTCAGCAGCCGGATGTCCTGCCCGTGTTTTTGCAGGATGGTCCTGCAGATGGCCAGGCCCAGCCCGGCGCCGTCCCCGGCGCTGTGCGCCTGCCGGCTGGTATAGAAGCGCTCAAAGATCTTCTCCTCATCCTCCGACAGGACCCCGATGCCGTTGTCCCGCACCGTAACGGCCAGGGTCTTCCGGTCCTTTTCCGCGATGCTCAGCGTGATCTGGCCGCCTTCGGGCGTAAAGCGGATCGCGTTGTCCAAAAGGTTGATCAGCACCTGCTCGATCCCGTCCCGAGCGGCCAGGGCATACATGTCCTCCTGCTCAAACTCCGTGCGCATCTCGATCCCTTTCCCCTCAATCGCGGAGATCTTTGTGATCAGGACCAGGCGGACCGTTTCGCACAGGTTGAACACGGTCTTTTTCAGCTCGCTGTCCGGGGCCTCCGCGCGGGAGAGGTTCATCAGGCCGCTGATGAGCCGGTTGAGCCTCCTTGTCTCCTCCAGCACGATCGTCAGGCTCTGGCGGCTGTCCTCCGGTTTCACGGTGCCGTCCAGCAGCCCCTGGATGAAGCCCTGGATGCTGGTCATGGGGGAGCGCAGTTCGTGGGAGAGGTTCGCGATGAAGGTGCGCCTTGTCTCCTCCGTCTCCTGGATCTGCCTGGACATCCGGTTGAAGGAGGCGGAAAGATCCTTCAGTTCCCTGGCGCCGCCCTCGTTCACCGGCGGCGCGGCGATGCCCCTTGCCATCAGCCCCGCGGAATGGGCGATGGTCTCCAGCGGCTTCATCATCCTGCGGGTGTAGAAGGTCGCGATGGCGGCGGCTACCAGGAAAGCGGCCAGCGCGGCGACGGCGGCCTGCTTCCAGATGGTCTCATAGGCCGCCCGGACGGACTGCGCGGCGGTCTGGATATAGACCGCGCCAAGCACCGCGCCGCTTTGCACCCAGGGGACGGCCACGGTGAACATCGGCCCGTCCTCGCCCTCTGTCTGGGCCACGACCTCCTCGCCGCCCAGCACGCGGTACAGGGTGTCCACGATGCCCCTGGGGTCAAAGGTGCTGGCCAGCTCCTGATGCTCCTGCAGGACCGAGGAGAAATTGCTGCTCATCCGCCCGCTGCGGTCCACCACCAGGCAGAAGGCGCTGAACTCCTCGTACACCGCGCGCACTTTGCGCGCCAGCATCTGCTGCGTGACCTCGTTCGCCGGCAGAAGGACTGTGCGCGCGGGGGCGCCGGCAAGGTAGGCGATGTCGTAGGCCTGGGATTTGAGCGCCTTGATCCGGCTCTGGATCTGCGCCTCCCTGGAGCTTAAGGCGAACACGAACAGCATCAGCAGCACGCACAGCAGGATGACCGCCGTGAACATCGCCATGAGTTTGAACAGCATGCCTCTTCGCAAACTACTTGACCTCAAACTTGTATCCGATGGACCAGATGGTCCTGATGCCCCAGCCGAAGCGCTCGCTGCCCTGCAGTTTCTCGCGCAGCCTTTTTACATGGACGTCAACGGTCCGGCTGTCGCCGAAATAATCAAAATCCCACACTTTTTCAAGCAGCTGCTCCCGGGTGAAGACCTGGTTCTGATGGGAGGCCAGGAAGTGCAGCAGTTCCAGCTCCTTGGGCGGCATCTGCATCGGCTGGCCGTCGTACGTCACCTCAAAGCTCTTCAGGCTGATGACAAGGCCCGGAAAGGTCAGGGCCTTCTCCTTGTCATCCGAGGCCGCGCTTCGCCGCAGCACCGCCCTGACCCTGGCGGTCAGCTCCTTGGGCTCAAAGGGCTTGGTGACGTAGTCGTCCGCGCCCAGTTCAAGGCTCTTGACCTTGTCAAAGGTTTCCTCCTTCGCGCTGAGCATGATGATGGGGACCCGGCTCGTCTTTCGGATCTCCCGGCAAACGTCCCAGCCGTCGATGCCAGGCAGCATGATGTCCAGCAGCAGCAGCGCGGGCTCCGCCTTGCGGAAAGCCGCCAGCGCCTCGTCTCCGCGGGGATACTGCTTCACCTCAAACCCCTCTCCCTCCAGGTACATTTGGATCAGCCTGGCGATGTTGGGATCGTCGTCGACGATGTAGATGACCTGTTTTGCGTTCATCGTACCCTCCTTACCCCAGCGTGATGACGGTGACGCCTGCCTCGCCCTCGCCGTAGCGCCCCGGGCGCTGGCCCTTGACGTGGGGGTGGCGGCTCAGGTAGGCGCGAAGGCCGCTGCGCAGCGCGCCCGTTCCCTTGCCATGGATGATGTACACTTCATGCAGCCCCGCCAGCGTCGCGCTGTCCAGGTAATTGTCCACCGCCGCCATCGCCTCGTCAAGCGCCATGCCGCGTACGTCGCACTCCATCTTCACGCTGCGCTCAGCAGCCTGGGTCACTGAATGGACCGTGGTCTGCTTTGCTTTCCTTTCGCCTTTCGCCCTGTACAGGCCGTCGGCGGGGACGCGCAGCTTGATGATCCCGGCCTGGACCTGCACCTCGCCCCTGGCGTCGGGCAGGGTGAGCAGGGTGGCCTCGGTGTTGTTCACGGCCAGCAGGACCCGCATGCCGGGCTGGAGCTCCTCTGTTTTCAGCGCGTCATTCGCCGCGCCCGCGTCCTGCCCGCCCGCGAGTTCATCCTGAAGGCCCGACAGGCGCCTGCGGAGGCTGTTCACGGCGTTGGGATCCTGCAGCTTGACGTTCTTGAGTTCTTCCAGCACCGCGGCGCTCTCCCGCCTGGCCTTCTCAACGATGCGCCTGGCCTCCTCGCGGGCTTTCTCACGGGCGCTGCTGCGCAGTTCGGCCATCTCCCTGTGGAGTTCCTCCGCCTCCTTCCGGAGCCGTTCGCTTTCAAGCCTTGCCGCCTCCGCCTCCTCCCGCTCCCTCTGGGCCGCCTGCCGCTGGACCTCGGCTTTGGCCAGCACGTCCTCAAACAGCAGCGTCTCCCGGCTCAAAAGGTCCTGCGCGTCCTTGATCAGCGCGTCGGACAGCCCAAGCCGGCGTGAAATCTCAAAGGCGTTTGATTTGCCCGGCACGCCGATGGACAGGCGGTAGGTCGGGCTGAGGGTCTGCACGTCAAACTCCACGCTGGCGTTCCTGACGCCCGGCGTTCCGAGCCCGAAAGCCTTCAGTTCGCTGTAATGGGTCGTCGCGACCGTGCGGACGCCCATCTTCAGCATCCGCCGGAGGATGGCCTGCGCCAGGGCCGCTCCCTCGGTGGGGTCCGTGCCCGCGCCCAGCTCGTCGAACAGGACCAGGTCGCTGCTGTCCGCCTCGCCCATGATGGAAACGATGTTGACCATGTGCGAGGAAAACGTGGAAAGGGACTGCTCGATGCTCTGCTCGTCGCCGATGTCGACGAATACGTTTCCAAAAGCGGACAGCTCCGTGCCCAGTTGTCCGGGTATCTGCAGCCCGGCAAGGCCCATCAGGGTCATCAGGCCGACAGTCTTCAGCGTCACCGTTTTGCCGCCGGTGTTGGGGCCGGTGATGATCAACGTGGTGAAATCATCGCCCAGCCACAGGTCGCAGGGGACGACCTGGTCGGAGGGAATGAGCGGGTGGCGCACCCTGACCAGACGGATATAGCCGCGCTGGTTGAGCTTCGGCCGCACCGCGCGCATCTGCCGCGCCAGGGCAGCCTTGGCAAAGCGGAAGTCCAGTTCGACGAGGATGTCCAGGTCTTCCTCCAGCTCATCCGCCTTCTCGCCCGCCCTGTCAGACAGCTCCGCCAGGATGCGCTCGATCTCCTGCCGCTCCTTCACCTGCCAGCCCTTCATCTCATTCCCGGCTTCCACCACAGCCATGGGCTCGATGAAAAGCGTCGCCCCGGTGGAGGACTGGTCATGCACGATGCCGGGCACCTGGGCGCGGTATTCCTGGCGCACGGGCAGGACGTAGCGGCCGTTGCGGACGGTCACCAGGCTGTCCTGGAGGTATTTGCTGCTCTGCGGGCTGTGGGCGATGGACTGCAGCCTGTCCCGGATCCGGTCGTTGCACAGCCGCAGGTGCCGGCGGATGTCGGCCAGCTGGGGGCTGGCTGAGTCGGCGACCTCTTCCTCGCTGATGAGGGCGTCGGAGATCGCGCGCTCCAGCTGGCGCAGCGGGGTCAGGCGGGCCGCCAGCACGCGCAGCCCCGGCGCGCGGTCCTCGTTCGCGTCCTCCAGTGCCTTTTTCGCGGCGTTCACGGCGCGCAGCAGTTCCGCGATGTCAAGCAGGGCCCTCGGGGACAGGACGGATCCCTTTTTGGCCAGCCCCAGCCAGGCGCTGACGTCCTTGAAGGGGATCAGCGGGCTGTCGCCCCTGCCCAGGAGGACGAGCAGCGCTTCGTCCGTCTCATCCTGCGCCCGCTCCGCCGCGTCCAGCGTATCATGGGGCAGCAGCGCTTCGCACCTCGCCTGCCCCGGTTCGGTCAGGGCAAGGGCCGCGAGAAGGCCGATGATCTTGTTGTATTCCAGTGTTCTGAGCGATTTTTCGTTCATTGCGATTGCTCCGTGCTTGCTTACTCAACACCTGACAGGAAGCGGCCGGGCTCCGTCCGGCGGGAAAGGCTTCCCTGGCCGCCTTTTTGCAGCGCAGCGTAGTGCCCGATGATCCTCTCCGCTTCCTCCTGGGTCTCCTGCCTGACGTCAGCCAGCCAGCTCATCCGGGGCGCGAGCTCTGACAGGTGAAGCGGCTGATGGTGGTAAAGGCTGATGAGGCAGCCTTCGTCAAAATGGGTCGGTATCAGCGGGTAGGCGCAGGAGAAACGGTCCAGGAGCGGATTCCCCAGGAGCCCTCTGCCCTGATCGCACAGGGTGCAGCCCGCGCGATTCCGGCTCAAACCCAGACGGACACGCTCCGGGCAGTGGTTCAGCTGCATCAGGGCCGTCCTGCCGTAGACCGGCAGGATGAGTTCGACCGCGTCTCCAGGCAGGTCTGCGATCTCTGCGCCGCTGAGTTCCCTTGAGATCACCGCCGCCTTTGCGCCCAGATCCCTCAGCAGACGCAGGGAGGCCCCGTTCCATACCGGGACGCCTTCCCCGGTCAGGAAGGGTGAGCCCTCGGTGAGCCGAAGCTGTCCCACGTTGTCCGCCATCAGAAGGCAGCCCGTCTCCCTGATGAGAGGCAGAGCGTTGCAGATCGCTTCGTCGCTGATCTGCCTTGGCAGCATCAGGACGTCTCCGGGTTCTGCTCCGCCAAGCTGCGCTGCAAGCCGTTCCCCGCGGAAATCGTCAGGCGCAAGGATGATCCTGTCCGTGCCCGCCCTGAGGAGCGCTTCGCGGTCCTGGCGGGGCGACATGAGGGCGTACAGCCTGGGCACGCCGCCGGTCAGGGGCGCATGTGCGGGGCGTCCGGAGGCGTAAGGCTGCGGCGGGGAAATACGGTGCGCACCGATCAGCGCCTCTTGCAGCTTATCAAGCCCTTCCCTGCGCAGCGCGTTGAGCGCTTTGGCCGTCATGAAAGCGGGGAAGCCGCTTGAAAACGCAAAGGACCGCGGCGTGAACGGCGTGCCGCCGGATTTGAAGATAAAGCGGCGGGCGGCCGCCTCGTCCAGCGGCTGACTGACCGCCTCGTCCGGGATGTCGCCCGACACCTCGACCGCCTGGTCCCGGCTCTTCAGGGTCAGGGCGGCGGGCTTGCCCCGGCAAAGCCTCAACTCCGCGTCATAAAGGATCTCTGGGGGTCGGGAGGCTGCCTCCCGCGCCGTTTTCAGCTGGGTCTCGTCCTGCAGCCGGAAGACCTCATCCCCGGGGCTGACCCTTTCCCTGAGGCGCAGCACTGCCTGCTGCCCCGCGGTCACGGCCGGGCCGGAATAGATCATCTCCTGCTCTGCTTTTCCACGGACGGCCAGGCCGTCGCCGTTGCCCAGGGGCTGGGTGAGATGCGCCTGCGCCAGCCAGACGTCCCCGTATGACTTGATGGATGTGATCCGGCCGATCCTGACGCCCCGATGGCTGACCCCGTCCATGCTGATGAGCTGCGCGTCTTCCTCGTTCAGCGCATGCCCCGCGGTGAACCCCCGGCTGAAGATCTGCTCAAGCGCTTTATGACTGGCTTCAGCGTCAGCCGATTCTTTCCCTGACAGGGCTGCGTCCAGGGCCCTGCGGTATGCGCAGGTGACGATCTGGACGTATTCCGGCCGCTTCAGCCTGCCTTCGATCTTGAAGCTGTTCGCACCGGCCCTGAGCAGCGCCGGGAGATGTTCCAGCGTGTTCATGTCCCTCATGGACAGGAGCGGGCCGGAAACGTCCCGGTAGGCGTACTGCAGCCGGCAGGGCTGGGCGCAGCGTCCGCGGTTGCCGCTCCGTCCGCCGATCTGGGAGGAGAAAAGGCATTGCCCGGATACGCTCACGCACATCGCGCCGTGGACGAAGACCTCCGTTTTGATCCCTGTCTGGGCGATGGCCCGGATGGCGGTCAGGCTGCATTCCCGGGCGGCGACCGCGCGGGACACCCCCAGGTCCAGTAAGAGGCCCGCGCCCCGGGCGTTGTGCACGCTCATCTGCGTGCTGGCATGGACGACGACGCCGGGGAACTCTTCCCGAATGAGGCTGAGCACTCCCAGGTCCTGGACGATCACAGCGTCAGCTTGTAATTCGGCAAGGAGTCGGATCAATCCGCGCAGGGAATCCGTTTCGCGCTCCTTGATGAGCGTGTTGACCGTGACGTATGCGCGCCTGCCGTACAGGTGGGCAAAACGGATCGCGGCCTTAAGCGAAGCGTCATCAAAGCCCGCCGAGGCGCGGGCCCCGTGGGAGGAAGCGCCCAGGTAGACGGCGTCAGCGCCGGCTGAAACGGCGGCCCTCAGGGCTTCCATGCTGCCCGCTGGGGAAAGGAGCTCCGCCTTCTCAGGCATCCTTTTCCATTTCTTCAAGCTGCCGGCGCAGCCGGGCATTGATCTCCTGCGCCTTGATCAGCTCATCGGCCAGCGACAGCGCCGCTGCCACTGCCGCGCCTTCCGGATTCAGGGAGGGATTTTGCTGGGCCGTTTCCCGGATGCGCCTGTCAGCCAGCTGCGCGACGCTTGCGAAATAGGAGGGCTCCTCCGCCCCGCTGAGCTGGTAGCTCCTTCCCGCGACCAGCACGGTGATGTGATGGACGATCATCGGGCGGGCAGCCTTGAGAAGGGGTAATCGGCGCCGTAAGTCTCCACCCGTATGCTCCTGATCACCTGCGGGGAGAGCGGTTTGTCGGCCCTGTCCCGCTTTGCGGAGACGACAGCGTCCGCGGCTTCCATCCCGCTTTGCACCATGCCGAAGGCGGCGTAGGAGCCGTCAAGGTGCGGGGAATCGGCGACCATGATGAAGAACTGGCTCCCGGCGGAGTCGCTGCGCATGCTGCGCGCCATGCTCAGGACGCCGCGGGCATGTTTCAGAGGGTTGCTGACGCCGTTTGCCATAAACTCGCCCTTGATCCCGTATCCCGGGCCGCCCATGCCGGTGCCGGAGGGACAGCCGCCCTGGATCATGAAGCCCGGGATGACGCGGTGGAAGACCAAACCGTCATAGAAGCGCTGGTTGGCCAATGAGATGAAGTTGCCCACGCTCTCGGGGGCGTACTCCGGGTACAGGATACCGGTGATGGTCTGTCCGCTCTCCATCGTGATGGTAAAGGCCGGGTGCTGGCTGTCTGTCATGAAAACCTCCAAAATGTCCGTTTTCTATCGCTGATGATAGCCCCGGGGACCCTTGTTGTCAATGAAACGGCGCTTTGGCGCGGGAAACGGCAAGGCCTGTCCGCTTCCCTACAATTTTGAGCGGATGCCCGATTCCGCGCTTGACAAGGCGGCCGGGCTTTAGTATTATATCGCTTGCCGCCGCATTGGCGGTGACCTTCGGGGTGTAGCGCAGTCTGGTAGCGCACGTGCTTTGGGAGCATGGGGCCGGGGGTTCAAATCCCTTCACCCCGACCAATTCGGGATGGAGTCGTCAGCGTGGCCCCGTGGTCAAGCGGTTAAGACATCGCCCTTTCACGGCGGTATCAGGGGTTCGAGTCCCCTCGGGGTCACCACCTTTCGTACCATGCCAGACAGCCAACGGGTAAGGGCCTTTAGCTCAGTTGGTTAGAGCGGCCGGCTCATAACCGGTTGGTCCGGGGTTCAAGTCCCTGAAGGCCCACCAATTAGGCCCGGTAGTTCAGTTGGTTAGAATGCCAGCCTGTCACGCTGGAGGTCGAGGGTTCGAGCCCCTTCCGGGTCGCCAAATTCCTGCTGGTTGGGTCCGTGCTGGTGTAGCTCAATTGGCAGAGCAGCTGATTTGTAATCAGCAGGTTGCGGGTTCAAGTCCCTTCACCAGCTCCACATGGATGGGTTCCCGAGTGGCCAAAGGGAGCAGACTGTAAATCTGCCAGCGCAGCTTTCGGTGGTTCGAATCCACCCCCATCCACCAGGGACCCCGCTTTCGGCGGGGTCCCGTTCAATTTGACAAAGTGTCTTCGGACACTTTGCCGTTTGGCTATGACGCAGATGCTCTCAAGGAATGAACTGCTGCGCAACTCGCCCTGCCTGCCCCGCAAAGCCGAATGAAACAATCACAGTCGGAGGACTGCGCCCTCCGCAACTCCCCGGGCATCGTTTCCACCTGTCACAGGCCGCGTCAATGCCTGATTTTTCAGTCCTGACCGCTTGACAAAGGAACGCTCTTTGGATAAGATAGGCAAGCGCCTCGGGGCGCGGGGGAGCATAGCTCAGCTGGGAGAGCATCTGCCTTACAAGCAGAGGGTCACAGGTTCGAGCCCTGTTGTTCCCACCAAGTACTGTGGCCCGGTAGTTCAGTTGGTTAGAATGCCAGCCTGTCACGCTGGAGGTCGAGGGTTCGAGCCCCTTCCGGGTCGCCAACTTGCCTTGGTAGCTCAGTCGGTAGAGCAGTAGACTGAAAATCTACGTGTCGGTGGTTCAATTCCGCCCCAAGGCACCATTCTGCGGTAGTAGCTCAGTTGGTAGAGCGCAACCTTGCCAAGGTTGAGGTCGCGAGTCCGAGTCTCGTCTACCGCTCCAAGTCGGGATTGGCTGCGCTTCGTTCGTCGCCGGGGGCAGGCCCCGCCGCCTCACTCCGCTCCGCAATCCCTCCTTTTCCTCCAAAACCTGCGGGTTTTGTCGGGAGAGAGGAACGGAAAACGGGGAACAGGGAAAAGAACGGAGAAGCGTTATTATTACAAGCCTGGGATAACAGGCAAGACGGCGCCATAGCCAAGTGGTAAGGCGAAGGTCTGCAAAACCTTTATTCTCCAGTTCGAATCTGGATGGCGCCTCCAACAAGAGGCTGAAGCCCTGAGACGCGAGTTTCAGGGCTTTTCCATTCTCTTCAGCGCTTGGGACAAGCCGGCTGACACTGTCAGCCCTTGCCCGTTTATGATAAGATGAAGCTGGTGATTTAATGAGGGTGAAAACCGGCAGATACCGGACATGAGACGGAGCTGTGTTCCAATAAGCCTTTATGGCATACGGCATGTACTGCCCGTTTCAGCTCCGTGACCGATCCGATGCGGTGATAAAACCTGGAGGCAATGACATGATAGAAGGCATTACGGCCCAGGCGAAACAGGCTGTGAGCGAATTGATTCAAGCCGCCGGGATGCAGCCTGGTCAGATCCTGGTGATCGGCTGCTCTTCCAGCGAGATGGTGGGGGAGTGCATTGGCAAGGGCAGCAGCATGGAAGCGGCGCTGGCCGCTTATGAGGGGATCGCTCCGGTGCTGAAAGAGTCGGGAATCATTCTGGTGGCCCAATGCTGCGAGCATCTGAACCGCGCTCTGGTGGTGGAGAGGGAGGTGGCCCTGGCCCGGGGATACGAGGTGGTCAACGCCGTGCCGCAGCCTCACGCGGGCGGATCCTTTGCTGTGACGGTCTTTCGGAACATGACGGATCCGGTCCTGGTGGAAAGCATTGCGGCAGATGCCGGGCTGGATATCGGCGGCACGCTGATCGGGATGCACCTGCGCAGGGTGGCGGTCCCCGTGCGGCTGAGCATGAAAAAAATCGGGGAGGCGGACATCCTCTGTGCCCGGACTCGCCCGAAGTACATCGGCGGAAGCCGCGCGACCCATCTGGAACTGTGATGATGGCCCTCAGCGCAGATTTTGAGCAGATGGCGGACAGGGTTGCTGAGATCCGCAGAAAGATCGCGAAGGCCGCAGCAGCCGCGGGCAGGGATCCGGCGGAGGTTTTTCTTTGTGCTGCCTGCAAGGCACAGACCAGCGGGACGGTGCGGTTCAGCGCGGCGCTGGACATCGATCTGTTTGGGGAAAACCGCATGCAGGAGCTGCGGGAGCATCTGAAAGAAGACGCCTTTGCCGGCAAACCCTGCCACTTTATCGGACAGCTGCAAACCAACAAGGTCCGCCATGTCGTCGGCAAAGCTGCGTTGATCCACAGCGTGGACTGCCGGCGTCTGATGGATGCCATCCAGACGGAAGCCTCAGGGCAGAAGATCAGACAGGATATCCTGTTTGAGATCAACCTGGAGCGGGAGAACAGCAAGGCGGGCGTGAGTGAGGATGGACTTGACGCGCTGCTGGAGCATACCGATGACTGCCCGAACCTCAGGGTGCGCGGGCTGATGGCGATCCCGCCTGCTGATTACACAGAAGATGAAACCAGGCGGTGTTTCGCCCGGCTGCGGGAGCTGCTGGAACGCGCAGGAGCGAGGCGGAATGACCGCGCTGTGCTGGACACTCTCTCCATGGGCATGAGCGGCAGTTATGAAGCCGCTGTCATGGAAGGCGCTACCATCGTGCGCATCGGCAGGGGGATCTACGGGGAGAGAAACGGCTGAAAGCTAACTTACGATAAGGGATATCGGGGATCCCATCCCCCGAACCCCTAGGCAAGGGACGTCGTCCCTTGACCCGGAATTTTATAGAAAATCATTACAATCTATCTGTATAGAATACGAACGTATAAATACATTGACATAGATTCCGGGGTCCGGGGA
>CAUJDI010000037.1 GCA_963169565.1 Bacillota bacterium
TACATGGAAAAATTCTCCGTGTCCCGCCTCATCGGTGCGCCTCCCGGCTACGTCGGGTATGAGGAGGGCGGACAGCTGACGGAGGCGGTGCGCCGGAAGCCCTATTCGGTCATCCTGTTTGACGAGGTGGAGAAGGCCCACGCGGACGTGTTCAACGTGCTGCTGCAGATCCTTGACGACGGCCGCGTGACCGACAGCCAGGGGCGCACGGTGGACTTCAAGAACACGCTGCTGATCATGACCAGCAACCTGGGTTCCGGCGACATCCTCGAGGGGATCAGCGCGGAAGGCGAACTGAGCGCGGAGAGCAGGGAGCGGGTGAGCGCGCTGCTGCGGGTCCATTTCCGGCCTGAGTTCCTCAACCGGATCGATGAGACGGTGATCTTTACACCCCTGACCCGGGAACAGATCCGGCAGATCATTTCCCTGCAGCTGGACAGGCTGAGGGAACGGCTCAGGGACAAGCAGCTGACGCTTGAACTGAGCCCCGCCGCCGAGGACAGGCTGATGGAGCTGGGATATGACCCCGTATACGGCGCGAGGCCGATGAAACGCCTGATCCAGAGCCAGGTGGAGACCGGGATCGCCCGAGCCCTCATCAAGGGGCAGGCGGAGCCGGGGGACGTGGTCTGGATCGACGCGGCCGCGGACGGCAGCTTCGAGGTCAACACCCAGCGCATCCAGGAGATCAGCGGCGGGGTCGTCTGACAGATAAAAATGCAGCGTCCGCGGTTGATTGGCTGCGGACGCTTTATCATGTTTTCTTCGTTTACAGCCCGAATATCCTGATGATCAGCGGCATCAGGAAGGAGGTCAGGATCCCGGCGACGCCGATGGACAGGGAGCCCATCGCGCCCTCCTGCTCCCCCATCTCAAAGGCCCGCCGGGTCCCCATGATGTGGGACGAGGTGCCCAGGCTCACGCCACGGGCGACAGGGTCCCTGATCTTCAGCAGATCAAGCGTTATCTCACCGATGCTGTATCCGAAGATCCCGGCGACGTTGACAAAGGCGACCGTCATGGACGGACTGCCCGCAAATGCGCCGGACAGGTTCATGGCGATCCCGCTGGTCGTGCCTTTGGGCGCCATGGACACCGCGACCTCACGGTTCAGCCCCAGCAGCAGCGAAAGACCGATGCCGCTGATGACCGAGACCACGACCCCCAGGGTTATTCCCAGCAGAATGGGGACCGCATTCACCTTGAGGCTTTCAAACTGCCTGTACAGCGGAACAGCCAGCGAGACGATCGCAGGCCCCAGAAAGAAGGTCAGGATCCTGGTCCCGTTCTCGTAGCTCTCATAAGGGATGCCGGTCAGCTTCAGGAACGCGATGATGGCGGCGATGGAGAAGATCATGGGGTTGAGCAGGGGGGACTTCGCCTTTTTGAACAGCAGATAGAAGAACAGCATCGTTCCGACGGTCAGCGTGACGCCGAATACCGGATTGCTGAAAAAAGTCTTGAAGTCAGTCACGCTTCCCGTCCTTTCCCGTCCTTTGTCTTCCCCCGCATCAGCTTCTGGGTCGCCCAGGCGGATGAGGCGATGACCAACAGGCTCGACAGGAGGCTCACGATCAGCAGCTGGGGGATGATGCCGGCGAACTTGCCGAACGTGTTCATCAGGTCAACGCCGCCGGGCAGGATCATGATCATCATCAGGGAAATCAGCAGGTTGGCCGCGGGCTCGACCGTCTCCAGCCTGACCGCTTTTGTGAGAAGCAGCGCCAGGAGGATGATCATGCCGAAGATGGAGCCCGGCACCGGCAGACCCGTGAGGGATGAGAGCAGGTTGCCTGCGAACAGGCACAGCAGGATCAGCAGGAACCCCTTGATCTTTTCCATCACGTCCTCCCGGGAATCATACGAATCGAAGTTGAAATGAAAATCATTCCAGCACCTTGCCCAGGAAATAGGCAAGCTGCTTTTGCCACCAGTCCCAGTTATGATTCACATCGGTCCCCCAGATGTCCACCCAGGCGGAGATGCCCTTCTCCCGCATCGCGCCCTCCAGCAGGCGCAGGGAGCGCAGCATCTCCTCCTCCCAGGCCCCCTGCCCGCAGCAGAGGATGATCCTGCAGGAATTGAGCAGATGGACGTAGGGATGGTCCGCCGGCATCCCACGGATACTGTCCAGCGGTGAATTCAGGTAGACCGTTTCATCCATATACCCCGCCAACAGCCAGCGGGCGTCGTATGCGCCGGAGAGCGCGATCACCGTCTGGAACAGGTCCGGGCGGCGGAACAGCGCGTTGGCGGCATGTGTGGCCCCCATGCTGCAGCCGAGGGTCATCAGCCTGCCCTGCCAGATCGAATCCCGGCGGATGAAGGGGACAAACTCCTCCGTGACGTGGCGGAACCAATCCTCATGCCTGCGCATGCGGTCAGGCGGCGGCGCGCCGTAGGCCGACCAGGTCTGCTCGTCCAGGCTGTCCACGCAGTACAGCCGGAGTTTACCTTCATTCAGCCACGGCCGGCAGGCTTCCACCATCCCGAACCCCTCAAAATCACGGCTGCTGCCGTTCTGCGAGGGGAAGACGAGGCAGGGCTGCCCCCCGTGGCCGTATTTCATATATCCCAGTTCCTGCCCCAGCGCCGGGCTGTAAAAGCGGCCGTATTCCCCCATCAGGGCTGCCTCCTGCAGGCGTATTCAATAAAGCTGTCCGCTTCCGCGCGGCTGATGCACTGGGCGAGGTAGACCTGATTCCCCATCGCGCCGGACAGCGCCTCCGGCATCCGATCCTGCAGCACGACGCGGTGCCCCCATTCGTTCAGGAGGTCTTCATGGGAATGGGCGTAGGCCCGTACGTCCTGGCGGCCCACAAACACGCAGAAGTACTTCCTGCGCCGCTCATCCAGCCACACCCGGTCATGGCAGACCATGTCCGCCCAGAGGCGGTGGATGTCCACGCTGCCGGCGTAGTTGATCATGTCCGGCGTGAACCCGCCGGAAGGGCGCATGTTGACCTCCAGGCCCAGAAGGTCGCCTTTCCTTCCCAGGCCCTGCTGATCCTCCCTCAGGCGGAAGAACTCAAAATGCACCAGGCGGCTTTTGACACCGAAGGCTTCCACAGCCCTTCTCCCGGCGTCGCGCAGGTCTTCCGCCAGCTCAGGTACGATCATGTAGACGGATTCCGTCTTCTCGTTGACCACGTCCATCACCGACACCAGGGTCAGGTTGCCCGTTTCGTACAGCGGCTGCCCCGAGGCGTTGATGAGGGCGTCATAGGAGCAGATCTCCCCGTTGACGTACTGCTCCAGCACGTATGGGCGCAGGGGCAGCCGGGAGAAGAAGGCCCGCAATGCCGCTTCGTCGCTGATTCTGAACGTGTCGTTCGCGCCCACGCCGACGTCCGGCTTGGCGATGAGCGGGTAGCCGGTCTTCTTTGCAAAAGAAAGGGCTTTCTCCAGCGTTTCGGCCTCCTGGATGGGCGCGGTCCTGATCCCGGCCTTCCGGTAAACCGCCTTCATCTGCGACTTGCGCTTGTAGCTGTCCATCTGCTCGGGCAACGGGCCCGTGGTGACGTGGAACATCTCCCTCAGCCAGGCGTCCTGCGCGAGCCAGAATTCATTGTTGGATTCGATCCAGTCGATCTTCCCCCAGCGATGCGTGAACCATCCGAGCGCGCGCAGCACCGCGTCGCCGTCCTGCAGGCTGCCGACCTGATAGTAATCGGAAAGGCCCGCCCTCAGCTCGGGAAGGAGCTGTTCGTAAGGGGCGTCCGCCACACCCATCACGTTGGCGCCCCTCTCCTTCAGCGCCGCGCAGAAACGCCAGTAATGCGCCGGAAAGTGCGGGGAAAAAAAGACGAAATTCATCAGTCACCTCAAAAACTTGCAGATGCCGGGAAGCCTCCGCCATGCCGCTGAGAATATCATTCAGCTCAGGCGGCGTCAATGCGTCCCATCGCGCCGCGCCGCGGATGCCCTGCGCCTTACGCCTTCAGCGCCTGCCGTCCAGAACGAAGAATGATTTGAAGCGCTTCCCCCTGCATGCTATAATACGCGCAACCGCGAGGAGGGGATCCAATGCAGAAAGAGAAGCAACGCATCCTGAACCTGCCCAATGCACTGACCATCCTGCGTCTGCTGCTGATCCCCGTCTTCGTCCTGCTGATCTTCAGGGATCAGATGATGTGGGCGCTGGCCGTTTTTGTCCTTGCCAGCCTGACGGACGTCCTGGACGGGTGGATCGCCAGGAAATACAGCCTGATCACAGACTTCGGCAAGCTGGCAGACCCGCTGGCCGATAAGCTCATGGTGCTGTCCGTCATGGTCTCCCTGGGGATGAAAGGCATCGCGCCCTGGAGCGCGATCCTCATCCTGTTCATCAAGGAGGCCCTGATGATGCTGGGCGGGCTGCTGCTGTTAAGAAGGAAAGTGGTCGTCTCCGCGCTGCCCGCGGGCAAGGCGGCGCAGTTTATCATGGTGCTCGCCCTTGGCCTGTGCTTTTTTCACGGCCAATTGAACCGTCTGGGAGCCCCGGTCCACCTGTGGTCCCTGTGGCTGGGCGTCGCGCTGGCTGTCTATTCGCTGGTTTTCTATGTCAGGCGCAACAGCCCCCTCCTCTTCAAACAATCTGATCCTGACAGCCCCGGGGACATGCCGGTCAACGGCAAGGAGGAATAACAAAGTGTACAAGGAACCTTTACGTGAAGGGCTGACCTTTGACGACGTGCTGCTGGTACCGCAGAAAAGCGAGGTCCTGCCGCGTGACGTGGACCTCTCCGTCCAGCTCACACCAAGGATCCGCCTGAACGTGCCCCTTTTGTCGGCAGCGATGGATACGGTCACAGATTCGCGCATGGGCATCGCGCTGGCGCGGGAAGGCGGCCTGGGCGTCATCCACAAGAACATGACCATGCAGGAACAGGCCTCGCACGTGGACAAGGTCAAGCGGAGTGAGCACGGGGTGATCACCGACCCCTTTTTCCTCTCCCCCCAGCACCTGGTGTCAGACGCGAAGGCGCTCATGGCGCGCTACCGGATCTCCGGCGTGCCCATCACCGACGGGAACATGGTGCTGGTCGGCATCCTCACCAACCGGGATCTGCGTTTTGAGGAAGATGACACCCGCCCCATCGGCGAGGTGATGACCAGCAGGAACCTGGTGACAGCGCCGGTGGGGACCACGCTGGAAGACGCCAAAAAGCTGCTGGCCGCCCACAGGATCGAGAAGCTTCCCCTGGTCGACGGGCAGTTCCGGCTGAAGGGCCTGATCACCATCAAGGACATCGAGAAGAACATCAAATACCCGAACTCCGCCAAGGACAGCAACGGAAGGCTGCTGTGCGCGGCCGCCGTGGGCGTGAACGGTGAAACGCTTGCAAGGGCAGGGATGCTCGTTGAGCAGAAAGTCGACGTGATCTCCCTGGACACCGCGCACGGCCACAGCCGCGGCGTGCTGGAGGCGGTGGAGAAACTGCGGAAAACATTCCCGGATGTGACGCTGATCGCAGGCAACGTCGCCACGGCCAAGGCGACCCATGAACTGATCCTGGCCGGCGCGGACTGTGTCAAGGTGGGCATCGGCCCGGGCTCGATCTGCACGACCCGCGTCGTCGCGGGCACCGGCGTGCCGCAGATCACCGCCATCGCGGACTGCGCCGAGGAGGCCGACAGGCACGGCATCCGGGTGATCGCGGACGGAGGGGTCAAGTACTCAGGGGATATCGCCAAGGCCATCGCGGCCGGCGCCAGCGCGGTCATGCTGGGCGGCCTGTTCGCCGGCACGGAGGAAAGCCCGGGCGAGAATGAGATCTTCCAGGGGCGATCCTTCAAGGTCTACCGCGGCATGGGTTCCCTGGGCGCGATGCAGCAGGCGCACGGCTCCGCCGACCGGTATTTCCAGGAGGACCTGAAGAAGCTGGTGCCCGAAGGCGTCGAGGGCAGGGTGGCCTACAAGGGTTCGCTGGCGGACACGGTGTTCCAGCTGATGGGCGGCCTGCGCAGCGCGATGGGGTACTGCGGCGCCGGGACAATCGACGAACTGCGCCGTAACGGGGAATTTGTCCGCATCACCAACGCCGGGCTGACAGAGAGCCATCCGCATGACATCTTCATCACCAAGGAAGCGCCGAATTACTACAGCATGGACCGCTGATATTCAGCCGGACAACAAGATGAACGCCTGCGGAATCGCAGGCGTTCTTTTCTATATGCTTCTTACTGTAGGCTGACTGTGCCGAGACAGCCGATGACGTCGGAGGTCAGGGGGGAAAGGACGCCCATCCTGCGGGCGGCTTCCTGACCGGACATCCCGTGCCAGAGGCAGGCGGTGCGGGCGGATTCAAAGGGCGTCAGCCCCGGCTGCTGCGCCAGGAGCGCGGCGATGACCCCGGTGAGCGCGTCCCCGCTGCCGCCTTTGGCGAGGGCTGGCGAACCTTCCAGGTTCAGCGCCGTGTTCCCCTGATCCCTGATGACGCTGACCGCGCCCTTCAGGACGACGGTGCAGCCGTATTTCCGCTGAAGGGCTTCCGCCGCATCCAGGGGAGCGTTGAGGATCCTTTCCCTCGGCCATCCCAGCAGACGGGCGGCTTCGCCGGGATGGGGCGTGATGACCGCCTTCTCCCCCAGGTCCATCGGGTGCCCTGCCAGCAGGTTCAGCGCGTCGGCATCCCAGACGCTGGGCAGGTCCCTGCGCCAGAGGGCCATGATGTTCTTCCAGACTTCCTCCGACATCCCCAACCCGCAGCCGACCGCAAAGACGTCATACTCTTCCCGTTCCGCCAACGCCTTGCCGACGGGCACGCACATCGCGTTGGGGACCAGCGCCTGCAGAACGGGGATGATGGCGGGCTCACAGGCGATACGTACGAGCCCGGCGCCGGAGCGCAGGGCGGCCAGCGCCGCCTGGGCGGCCATCCCGGCAGCTCCGGCCATGCCCATGCTGCCCATATATAAGAGGATGCGGCCGCAGTCGCCCTTGTGCGCGTTCACGGACCGCACGGGCAGACGCCCTATCAGATCCTCTGGCTCCAGCGCGGAAATCAGCGCCTGCTCCCGGAAAATCTCATAGGCTGTCTCCGGAATGCCGATGGGCACGCAAAGAAGCTTTCCGGTTTTTTCAGGATGCCGGGTCATACAGAGCCCGGTCTTCAGGTGTCCCAGCGCGACGGTATGGCGCGCGGAAAAACACTCGCCTGAAGCCACGCCGCTCAGGCTGTCCATACCGCTGGGCGCGTCGAGGGCGATGACCGGCACTGCCCAGCGGTTAATGATCCCGGCAAGCCTGCCGATAAGGCCGGGCAGTTCCCCATGGAATCCCGTGCCGTACACCGCGTCGACGACCGCGTCGGGCATAGGCAGAAGAGTTCCTTCCCCCCCTGCCGCATCCCATTCACAAACGGGGATCCCCAGCGCCTTGGAATAGGAAAGATTGGCCAGCGCGTCGGGCGTCTTCGGCTCCCCTGTCAGCAGGATCCGGGGGCAGCCGCCCTCCAGCCTGCACAGCCGGGCCATGGCCAGTCCGTCTCCGCCGTTGTTGCCCGTACCGATGAGGTACAGGATGTCCTTGCCCTCAACGCCGCCCAGGATGGATTTCAGCGCCGAGTGCGCCGCGCGGGCGGCGTTCTCCATCAGCAGAAGGGAGGGCGTCCCCAGCGAAAAGGCGCGCGCCTCCAGCGCGCGCATCTGCTCAGGCGTCAGGATGAAACGCATTTGACTCCCCTTCCAGCACGGCAAACGCCAGCGCCATGCCGCCGTCATGGGTGATGCTCAGATGGGTTTTGATGACGCCGGCCTTTGCGGCAGCCGCTTCGGCGCTGCCTGTCAAGGCATAGTACGGCGCGCCGCCCTCCCTGTGGCTGATCACGACGTCCTCCGGCCTGACGCCTGAAAAGCCGCTGCCCAACGCCTTGACGAAGGCTTCCTTGGCCGCGTAGCAACCCGCCATGCTGGACGCGGAAAAAGCGCCGCGTGAGAGGATGTACATCTGCTCGTCAGGATGGAAATACCGTTTGAGAAACGCGCCGTCCTCAAGCAGCCTGCTCATCCGCTCCACCGCGCACAGGTCCGCCCCGACGCCGATGATCATTGCATGGAATACAGGATCGCGTTGGCCACGGCGCGCGCGGTGACCTCCTGCGCGGCGGCGCAGAGCTTGACAAAATTGACATCCTGCAGCACCCGCTCCGTCGCCAGGGCGAACAGGGTGTCCCCGTCCATCTGGGTGTGGCAGGGCCTGATGGTGCGGGCGAGGCCGTCGTGCGCGACGTCCGCCAGGCGGGTCACCTCATCCTTGGTCAGCCTGCAGTCCACGGCGATGACGCCGATGGTGGTGTTGGAACCGGGCGCCGGGATGCGCATCTGCATGGGCACGGGCGAAGCGCCGTGAAGCAGCCCCTCGGCCAGCACCTGGGAGCCGTCGGGCAGGTGCGCGGAGGCGATGCAGACACCCGTCTGCGGGTGATACACATCCCCCACCGCGTTGACGGCGACGATCGCGCCCACCGTGATCCCTTCCGGCAGGGTCATGGAAGCCGAGCCGATCCCGCCCCTCTGGGGAACAGCGTTCTGGACCAGCTTTCCCACGGTACAGCCGATCCCTGCGCCGAAGGGCCCCTGCTGCACCCCTTTGGATGCGTTTGTCGCGGCGGCTCTGCCCATCGCGGCGTCCGGCGCGGCGTTCGGATCTCCCACGCCAAGGTCAAACAGCACCGCAGCGGGCACGATGGGGATGCGGTTCACCTCCATGTCGATGCCGATGCCCGACTGGGCCAGGTAGCGCATCACGCCGTCTGCGGCCGAGAGGCCGAATACGCTGCCGCCGCTCAAGACGACCGCGTGGGCGACCTCCACCAGGTTGCCGGGTTTCAATACGTCCGTCTCCCTGGTGCCCGGCGCGGCTCCGCGCACGCTGACCCCCGCCTTGGCGCCGTCCCTGGGCCCCAGGACCACGGTGACCCCGGTGCGCGCGCTCTCGTTCTGGGCCTGGCCCACACGGATGCCGTGGACCTTGGTGATGTCCCCGGGATAGGTTTTATACATCATTTTATTCCCTCCGTTTCAGGCATCAACAGATCATCCAGCCAGCTGATCAGGTCTTTCCTGACCTGATCCCTGTTGATTTCATTGAAGAGTTCATGCCGCGCCCCCTCATAGATCTTCACGGTGACATTCTTCAGCCCGGCTTTGCGGTACTGGCCGGCAACCGTTTCCGGACCGGCGCCGCGCCTGCCGACGGAGCACTCCCCGCCGGAAATGAGCAGCACCGGCAGATCCCTGGGAAGCGTATTCAGGCGATCCAGCCGGGTCAGGCGCAAGAGTCCAGTGAACAGATCCCTGAAGCCACCCGCGGTAAAGACAAAGCCGCACAGCGGGTCGTCAACATATTTCCTGACTTCCGCCTTGTCGCGGCTGAGCCAGTCAAAGGCCGTGCCGCCTTCCGATCGGAAGGGTCTGTTGTTTGCGGAGAAGGCCAGGCGGTCAAGGAACCCGGACGGTTTTTTGGCTCCACCAAGCAAGCAGATCAGGCTGGCCGGGATCAGTCCCGAAACGCACAGCGCCTTTCCCTGCCAGCCCGTGCCTGACAGCACAAGGGCATCCAGGCTGTCCGGGTGCGAAAGCGCAACTTCACGCGCCAGGAAGCTGCCCATGCTGTGCCCCAAAAGGATCCGGGGCACGCCCGACGCGCGCGCGGAGAGAAAACGCATCACATCATCAAGGTCACTGACAGCCCTGTCCCAGCCGCTCTTTTCGGCAAAGAATCCTTTTACCGGCGCGTTTTTCCCATGCCCCAGATGGTCATACCCTGCGGCCAGGTACCCGGCATTTGCCAGCGCTTTCCCCAGCTCATCATATCGCGCGATGTGCTCGGCCATGCCGTGTGAGATGAGGACGATCCCGCGGGGTTTTCCCGCCGGCTCCCAAAGCGTGAGCCCGCGCGGATAGGGCGACTCTGCCGGAAACGGAAGCCTGATCATTGCGTTCACCTCAAGGGAGCTGGTACAGCCCGATTTTTTTGTATACTTTCCGAAGCGTCCGTAGCGCCATCATCTGCGCGCGCTCCGCGTTGTTCTTCAGCACCGCGGTCAGATAGCCCTTGTCGGCCATCAGCTTTTGGTACCTCTCCTGGATCGGCGCCAGCGCGGCGTTCACGGCCTGCGCCGTTTCCTCTTTCAGCACGCCGTAGCCCTGGCCGGAAAGGCGGGTGCATAAAGCGTCCATCCTTTCCCCGCCCAGCACCGAGAGGATCACCAGCAGGTTGCTGACCCCGGGCTTGTTCTCCGGGTCAAAGCGGATCTCGGCATCCGAGTCGGTGACCGCCCGCCTGAACTTGCGCCGGACCGTATCCGGCGTGTCGGTGAGCGCGATGTAGCTGTCCTCCTGATCGGATTTAGACATCTTCCTCGCAGGTTCCGTGAGGCTCATGATCTTTGCGGTCGCCTTGGGGATATAGGGTTCCGGGACCGTGAACACGTCGCCGTAGAGCGCGTTGAACCGGATCGCGACGTCGCGGGTGATCTCAAGGTGCTGTTTCTGGTCGGCTCCCACCGGGACCAGGGACGTCTGATACAGCAGGATGTCGGCCGCCATCAGCACCGGATAGGTGAACAGCCCCGCGTTGATGTTGTCCTTGTGCCGGGCTGACTTGTCCTTGAACTGGGTCATCCGGCTCAGCTCGCCCATATAGGTGAAGCAGTTGAGGATCCAGGCCAGTTCCGCATGCTGGGGGACGTGGCTCTGACAGTAGATGATGTTCTCCTCCGGGTCCAGCCCGGACGCGATGTACAGCGCGGCCAGTTCAAGGGTCTTCCGGCGAAGGCCGGCAGGGTCCTGCCTGGTGGTCAGCGCATGCAGGTCAACGATGGAAAAGAGGCAGTCATAGTCATGCCTCAGCAGGGTGAAATTCCGGATGGCGCCGATATAGTTGCCCAGCTGGATTTGCCCTGAAGGCTGGATCCCGGAAAAGAGGACGGGTTTTCTGGTCGTTTCGCTCATGGGGATTCCTTTCAGCATGCTACAGATTCATGTCCTTTTTGACCCGGCGGAAGGCCTCTGCAGCGAAATCCAGGTCCTCAAAGCGATGCGCGGAGGACATCTGGGTGCGGATGCGCGCCTTGCCCATCGGCACGACCGGGTAGCTGAACGCGACGACGTAGACGCCCTGATCCAGCATCCTGGCGGCCATCTCACGGGCAACGTGGGCGTCATAGAGCATCACGGGCACGATGGGATGTTCGCCGGGCAGCATGTCAAAGCCCAGCCCTGACATCTTCTCCCTGAAATAGGCGGCGTTCCTGTGCACCCTGTCGCGCAGTTCCGTGGAGGCCTCCAGCAGGTCCAGCGTCTTGAGTGTTGCCGCGCAGATGGCGGGCGCCACGGAGTTGCTGAACAGGTAGGGCCTGGAACGCTGGCGCAGAAGGTCCGTGATGGGCTTTCTGGCGGCGGTGAAGCCGCCGGAAGCCCCGCCCAGCGCCTTGCCGAAGGTGCCGGTGATGATGTCGACGCGGCCCATGGCCCCGCAGTGCTCATGCGTGCCGCGCCCGTTCCTTCCCATGAACCCGGTGGCATGGCTGTCATCCACCATCACCAGGGCGTCATATTTCTCCGCCAGATCACAGATCTCCCCAAGTTTGGCGACATAGCCGTCCATCGAGAAAACACCGTCGGTCGCGATCAGGCGGATGCCGCAATCCTGCGTTTCCTTCAGAATGCGCTCAAGGTCCTGCATGTCGCTGTTGCGGTAGCGATGGCGCTGCGCCTTGCACAGCCGGATGCCGTCGATGATCGAGGCGTGGTTGAGCTCATCGGAGATGACCGCGTCCTTTTCCCCCAGCAGCGTCTCGAACAGGCCGCCGTTGGCGTCAAAACAGGAGG
The DNA here is from genome assembly GCA_963169565.1 of Bacillota bacterium. Lineage (GTDB taxonomy): Bacteria > Bacillota > Clostridia > Christensenellales > Aristaeellaceae > UBA6115. The sequence goes on from CAUJDI010000037.1 coordinate 11,818, forward strand.
AGTAAAGCACAACGTCCTCCATCCCCAGGAAATCCGCCAGGCGCTGCTCCAGCTGTCTGTGGATCAGCTGGGTTCCGCAGATGAAGCGGACGCTGGACAGGCCAAACCCCCAGGTGTCATAGGAAGCCTTGGCCGCCTTGATGATCCTGCTGTCATTGGACAGCCCCAGGTAGTTGTTCGCGCAGAGGTTCAGGACCCCGCCCGCGTGCGTGGTGTCGATTCGGCTGCCCTGGGGCGTCAGGATGACCCGTTCCTCCCGCAGGGTGCCCGCTTCCCTGATGTCTTCCAGCTGACGCTCATAAAGCGCCAGCGCGTTCTTCTTCTTTCCAACCGTGTTCAAAATGATCTTCCCTCCATCAATAAAACTTTAGGTAAACCAATTCAGCTCCACTCCAGGATGATCTTTCCGCTTTCCCCTGTGTTCATGATCCGGAAGGCATCCTCATACTCCGTGTAATGGAAGCGATGAGTGATCAGGGGCTTCAGGTCAAGCCCGCTCTGCACCATGGCCGCCATCTTGTACCAGGTCTCATACATCTTCCTCCCGTAGATCCCCTGAACGGTAAGTCCCTTGAAGATCAGGGCATCAAGGTCGAGTGACGGTTTTCTGCCGAACAGACCCAGCAGAGCGATCTGACCGCCGTTGCGCATCAGGCCCAGCATCTGCTGAAGCGCGCTTTCAGCACCCGACATCTCAAGCCCCACGTCAAAGCCCTCGGTCATATGCAGGTCCGGCAGCAGGGCGGACAGGTCCTCCCGCGCGACGTTCACCGCGCGGGTCGCGCCCAGTTTCAGCGCCAGGTCAAGGCGGTAATCCTTCACGTCCGTGATCACGACGTTGCGCGCGCCGATATGCCGGCAGATCGCCGCGGCCATCACGCCGATGGGGCCGGCCCCCGTGATGAGCACGTCCTCGCCGATGACGTCAAACATGAGCGCGGTGTGCGTCGCGTTGCCAAAGGCATCAAAGAAGGAGACGACCTCCTCGTCCAGATCCGGGGCGATCGGGATGCAGTTGGACGCGGGAATGCAGAGATATTCGGCAAACGCCCCGCTGCGGCTGACGCCCACGCCCTGGGTGTCCCTGCACCACTGGCCGCGGCCCGCGCGGCAGTTGCGGCACTGGCCGCAGACGATATGCCCCTCGCCGGAGACGGTCTGGCCGACGTGGAAATGCCTGACCCCGCCACCGATCTGCGCGATCTCCCCCACGTATTCATGCCCGATGGTCAGCGGGGGCTTGATGTGCGACTGGCTCCAGGCATCCCAGTTGTAGATGTGAAGGTCCGTCCCGCAGATGGCGGTCTTATGGATCCTGATCAGCACCTCCCCTTCCCCGGGGACGGGTTTTTCTACCTTTGAAAGGGTGAGCCCCGGCTGCGGGCCGGTCTTCACCAGTGCGTCCATCAGCATTCCGATTAATCCCTCCAGTTCATGTTGCTTATCGGGCCAAGGAAAGGTCCCCTTCAGCCGTTCACCCGACCGAGTTGCTGTAAACAATGAAGGAATTCACAATGAATGACCAGTAAAGGCTGTATTCTAGCGCTCGGTCCTTGGGATAGGTCATGATTAGAACCAGGCAATTCCCCACTCCGTCCTGGGAAACCGCTATGCGCATTTCATCATGTCCCTTCAACTCCAGCCTGCCGTCCTCCCGCATTTGGACGGCAGCTTCATCCGTCCGGTCTTCCCCCAGCCATTCGTTCCGGATGGATTCCAGCGTGCCGGGCACGCCCGTCAAAGTCATCTGCGCCGTGCCGTCCGCGCTGGCGAGGTCCAGCATCGCGCCGGAAGCCTTTCCGGAAGATACGAAAGTGTCGGGATAGCGGAGTTCATAGAGATCCTTCTCCTCATGGAGGACAAAGCCCTTCGCCTGATAGGCGGGGGAAACGGAAAAGGATGAGAGGGCAAACCCGGAGGGTGAATCGCTCCTGGGCTTCAGCTTCATTTCAATGTGCGAAAGCCACCTCAGACTGTCCTCCGGGGCGTCGAACACTGCTGCCCGGATACCGGACAGGATATAGATGTCCGCGGAGATCAGAAGGCCTTCCTCGAAGAGACTGAGGTCATGGATGTGCGCGCCGACGTAGTCGTCCTGACCGGACAGGGAAAAGCGCAGCATCCCGTCCCTGAGGGTGATGGATCCGTTGGCCGGAAGACCGATCCCCGCCGGATCAGGCGCGGTAAAAAGCCGCCGTGCCGCGCCAGCCGCTTCCTCAGGGCTCAGGGCAACCGCTCCGTCATCATCCGCGTATGAAAGCAGCCCATTGCGCAGCGCCTGCAGCAGCAGCCTTTCCAGAAGCGCGCCCTCAGGCGCTTCATCTTCCGAAAGGCGCAGGATCCCCGAATCCCAGGCCGCGGCGGCGACCGCGTCAGCGAGCGGCTGGATCTCACGGATCAGGTCCGCGCTTTGCTGCGCGGCAAAGCTCAATTCACGCGCAGGGGCCGCGGAAGCAGATGCGGTGAGCAGCGTCATCATCACAATGAACAGGAACAGCCGCTTTTTCATCACCATGCCTCCTTTGCCGGCTGCTGGCGGCCCTGCCTGATCAGCCAGCCCGCCACGGACAGGGCGGCCGTATTCCCATCGCCCGCCGCCTTGGATACCTGCAGCGGCGCGCCCGCGATGTCCCCCGCCCCGAACACGCCGGGCACGCTGGTCATCAGTTTCTCATCCAGGACGATGGCGTTATTCTCCGTCCTGACTTCAGGGATCAGCTGGGTCATTGCGACGGCCGGCCGCAGGATGAAGACGCCGTCGGCAAGGAATCCGCCCGATTCCGTTTCTGTCTTTACAAGGTCACCTTCCAGATGGAAGCCAAGCGGTTTTTCATCGATCCTGCGGATGTCCGGTGACAGCGCCGAGACGTCATGAGGCTTTTCCATGCAGTAAAGGACGCTTGCCAGGGTCGAGAGATAATTCGCTTCCTCCACGGCCTCCGCGCCCGAAGCCACCACCGTCACCGTGCCGCCCTTGTAGAACATGCCGTCACAGGTGGCGCAGTAGCTGATCCCCTGGCCGACCAGGCCTTCCTCCCCCGGAAGAAGCTTTACCCGGGCCGTGCCCATCGCCAGGATGACAGCCCGGCTTTCATAGATGTCATTGCCGGCGAGGATGGAAAACACCTCTCCCAGGGGCATCACGCGTCGCACCAGGCCGTGCTTGAACTCGGCGCCCATCCCCGCGGCGTGCTCGCGCATCCGCCCTAATAGCTCCGGCCCCGGGATGTCCGGGAGCCCCGGGTAGTTGCTGACGATCCTGGCCTTTCCCAGCGCGCCGTCGCCGGAATACAGCACAAGGGCCGACAGGTTGCGCTGACGCGCCGTCACGGCTGCTGAACACCCGGCGGCCCCGCCGCCGATGATCGCGAGGTCATAAGTCATCCTTTACGCTTACCTCCACTGATGCGATTCTTCTTCCTGACATGGATTCGACCTTGAAAACCAGCCCGCCCAGTTCGACCTCAAGCCCGCTGCCGGACTCGGGGATGCTGCTGACCTGGCTTAGGATCAGGCCGCCGATGGTGTCATACTCCTCGTCCAGCGGCAGGTCCTGGCCGGATTTTTCATTGAATGTCTCCACGTCCATCGTGCCCGCGACGCGCCAGCGCCCCTCCGCCAGCTCCTCAAACTCCGGGATGTCCTGCGGGTCGTACTCGTCATAAATGTTGCCGACGATCTCCTCCAGCAGATCCTCCATGGTGATCAGCCCGCTGGTGCCGCCGTACTCATCCACCACGATGGCCATATGGAATTTGTTGCGCTGCATGTCCCGGAAGAGCAGGTCGGTCCGGACGCTTTCCGGGACGAAATGCGCTTCCCGGATGATGTCCCTGAGGGGTTTGGGCTGCTGAAGCTGAAGGTTGAGCAGGAAATCCCTGGTGCTGACGGTGCCGATGATGTGATCCAGGTCCTCCTCATACACAGGGAATCTGGAAAGCCCGGTCTCGTTGATCAGGCTGACGATCTCTTCCTTTGTATCCTCCAGCCAGATGGCGCGCATGTCGGTGCGGTGCGTCATGCACTCCGCGGCGGTCATGTTGTTGAACTCGAAGACGTTCTTGATCATCTCGCGTTCGGACTCCTCGATCGCCCCCTTTTCCTCCCCCACGTCCACCAGCATGCGGATCTCATCCTCGGTGATCTCCGCGCTGGGCTGGAGCATTTCGACGCGGAACAGAGTGAGCAAGGCGTTCGTGAGTCTGTCCAGCAAAAAGGTCACAGGCCTGAACAGCAGGCTGACAAAGGACGCAAGGGGAAACAGCAGCCTCGCGGTCTTCCGGGGTTTCTGAGCCGCGATCCTGCGCGGCAGGAGGATCCCGAACAGCTGAATGAGAAAAGACAGGATAAGGAGAACGAGCAGCGAGGACAGCACCATCAGGCCGCCCCGGCTGATAAAGGACCAGCCCCAGACGACCGACGCCTGAGCGGCCAGCGGCAGCGCGAGCGACCAGACGGCAAGGCCGGAGGCCATCAGGGTCATCAGTTGAAGGCAGACACGGATCCCGGAGGGGGCCTGGAGAATCCTTTCCGCCTGTTCTGCAAGGGCTGACGCACGCTCATCCTCCTCGTCCGACGCCCGGCGGCGCAGGAGGCTGAGCTGCTGCGCCGCGGATTCAGCCGCGGACAGCAAGGCGCAAAGAATGATAAAAACGAACTGAAGAAAAATCGTTAAGCCTGAAGGCTCAGGATCCATAAGGCATTTTCTCCCCTTTCACCGCGCATTATAGCATAAGGC
>CAUJDI010000038.1 GCA_963169565.1 Bacillota bacterium
CCAGCCCTCGGCACCCACGCGCCGGTCAGCCGGGAGGAGTGGGACAGCATGTACGCGGGCATCCCTTATGACAGGATGCTCACCCATCACTGGCGGGACAGGATCGTCCGTCTGGGCGCGATCCCGGCAGAAAAGGTCAGCGAAATCACCGGCGGGATCATGGACAGCCCCATCCCGGTCGAAATAAGCCAATACCTGACGGACGCCTCCTATGACCTGATCCTGTCCATCGGCCAGGTGGTGCCCCACGAGGTGGCCGGGATGTCCAGCCACCTGAAGAACATCTTTGTCGGCTGCGGCGGCGCCGGGATGATCAATGCCTCCCACATGACAGGCGCGCTTTGCGGGATGGAAAACCTCATGGGGAAGGACAGGACCCCTGTGCGGGCTTTGTTCGACTACGCCGGGGAACAGTTCCTGGCCTCACTGCCGTTAATCCACATCCTCACCGTGACCACCGCGCAGGACGACCGTATCCGGCTGCACGGACTGTTCATCGGAAAGGACAGGAAAGTATTTGAGAACGCGGTCGCGCTGTCCCAGGAGAAAAACATCATCCTGCTTGACAGACCGGTGAAAAAAATGGTGGTCGCCCTGGATGAGCGTGAGTTCAAATCCACCTGGGTGGGAGACAAGGCCATCTACCGAACCCGCATGGCGATCGCGGACGGCGGTGATCTGATCGTTCTGGCCCCGGGGGTGAGCAGGTTTGGCGAGGACAGCGAAGTGGACCGGCTGATCCGCAAATATGGCTACCGCGGGCGGGAGCAGGTGATCCGGCACGTCAGGGACAATCAGGATCTGCGCGCCAATCTTTCCGCCGCGGCGCACCTGATCCACGGCTCAAGCGAAGGGCGTTTCAGCGTCACCTACTGCGTCCGGCATTTGAGCCGCGACGAGGTGGAGGGAGTGGGCTACCGTTACCTTCCATATGATGAGGCCATCAGAGAATATGCCGGGCTGAATGAGGGCTGGAATACGGGAAAAGGGGACGAAGAGGTCTATTATATCAGCAATCCTGCCCTCGGGCTGTGGATGGAAGAAGGAAGGGCATGACAAAGAGCGTCTATCTGAAAGCAGGCAAGGAAGGCCGGGTGCTCTCAGGGCACCCGTGGATTTTTTCAAGCGACCTGGACTGGGCCGGAAAGGGCGTCTTCCCCGGGGACGTCGTAAACGTGCTCTCCAATATCGGAAAGCACCTGGGACAGGCCGTATACAACCCGAAATCACAGATCACGCTGAGGATGCTGGCATATGACGATACGCCCATCGACTCGGCCTTCATCAAAAACCGCGTGAGGGAAGCCGTCGCGCTCAGGCGTCAGATCAGCGACCTGAACTGCTGCAGGCTCATCAACGCCGAGAGCGACCGCCTGCCGGCCGTCATCGCCGACAGTTTCGGCGGCGTGATCTCCCTTCAGTGCCTGTCGCTGGGCATGGCGCGGTATCAGGATGCGATCGTCGAGGCGCTGGTCGAAGAACTTTCCCCGGGCGGCATCTGGGAACGCAACGACGTGCCGGTGCGCGCGCTGGAAGGAATGGAGCAGTCAACGGGTCTGCTGTACGGGGAAGTGCCCGAACAGGTGGAGATCAGCGAAAATGGCCTGAGGATGCTGGTCGACGTCAGAAAGGGGCAGAAAACCGGATACTTCCTGGACCAGAAGGAGAACCGGGCCGCCATCGCGCCCTATGCCCGCGATGCCAGAATGCTGGATGTCTGCACCCACACGGGCTCCTTCGCCCTGCACGCGGCGATGTACGGGGCAAGGGAGGTGACCGGCGTCGACCTGTCGGAATTCGCGCTGTCAGGCGCCCGGGAAAACGCCGGCCTCAACGGCTTTGACAAGGCGGATTTCCTTGCCGCCAACGCCTTTGACTTCTTAAGGGAGCAGTCGGACCGGAATGAAAAATATGACCTGATCGTGTTGGACCCGCCGGCTTTCGCCAAAAACAAAGCCAGCCTGCCCGGTGCCACGAAAGGCTACAAGGAGATCAACCTGAGGGCCATGAAGATGCTACGAAACGGCGGCGTGCTAGTGACCTGTTCCTGCTCCCAGGCCATGCTGCCGGATCTGTTCCGGGACGTGCTCAACAGCGCCGCGGCGGACGCGCGCGTCACACTGCAACTGTTGGAATGGCGCGGGCAGGGGCGCGATCACCCCGCCCTGCCGGCGGCGGAGGAAACACGCTACCTCAAGTGCGTGATCCTTCGGGTTTTGAGGTGATCGCCGCCTGAACCGGCAGGCCGTCTCGCCTTGCCCCCTGCCTGTTTCCCCTGTATAATGGTCGCATTCCGTAAAAGGGAGGGCGCACGATGAGCCTGGAAAGCGAAAACTCCAACTTCATATGGGATGCGATCAAGCAGGATCTGGAGGAGGGAAAGGCCGAGCGGGTCCATACGCGCTTCCCGCCGGAACCCAACGGATATCTGCATATCGGCCACTGCAAGGCGCTGGTGGCTGATTTCGCAACTGCCGAACGCTTTGGCGGCCTGTGCAACCTTCGCTTTGACGACACCAATCCCGCCAAGGAAGAGACCGAGTACGTCGAAGGCATCATGGAGGACATCCGCTGGCTGGGCTTTGAGTGGAAGGGCGGGCTGTATTTCGCGAGCGATTATTACCAGCAGTGCTACGACATCGCCGAAGATTTCATCATGCGTGGCCTGGCCTACGTGGATGAGCTCAGCCAGGAACAGATGCGGGAGTACCGAGGCACCCTGACGCAGCCCGGCAGGAACAGCCCCTTCCGCGACAGGCCGGCCGAGGAAAGCCTGGATCTGTTCCGGCGGATGCGCAAGGGGGAGTTCCCGGAGGGCCGCTGCGTGCTGCGCTCAAAGATCGACATGGCTTCCCCCAACATCAACCTGCGCGACCCGGCCCTCTACCGCATCCGCCACGCCACGCACCACCGCGCCGGCGACAAGTGGAACGTGTACCCGATGTACACCTTCGCCCACCCGATCGAGGACGCGCTG
>CAUJDI010000039.1 GCA_963169565.1 Bacillota bacterium
GTTTTTGTCCCTCAGGAGAGATACCTTGTGCTGGATCAGGGGATGTCCGAAGATGAATACGTTATCGCCCATGCAGTCCTCCTGTCAACGCTCATTTCCGCAGGAAAGGATAAACGAAAAGGCGGGGGATGTAAAGACGGATGTCGCGTTCCCTTCACTCAGTTTGACAAGCCGCGGTGAAATTGACTACAATGAATCCCATCAAGCCATTGAAAATCTGCGCTGGAAACGGGCATGAAGATGAAAAAGGCGCTCCTGATGATGCTGCTGCTGGCCCTTGCGGCCGGGATCCTGTTTCTGTACTTTCCGCAAACAACGGGCACGCAGCCCGGCAACGGCCGGCAGGTCATCCTCGGCTTCGCGCAGCTGGGCAGCGAGTCCGGCTGGCGAATCGGCAACACCCGCTCGGTCATCCAGGCGGCGGAGAAGTCCGGGATCCAGCTGATGTACAAGAACGCCGAGCAGAAACAGGAGAACCAGATCAAGGCGATCCGCTCCTTCATCGCCTACCAGGTCGACGTCATCGCCTTCGCCCCGATCGTGGAAGACGGCTGGGAAAACGTGCTCATGGAGGCGCGGGACGCGGGCATCCCTGTCATCTGTTCGGACCGCTCGGTCAATGTGCCCGACGAGTCCCTGGTCACCTGTTTTGTCGGTTCCGATTTCTATGCGGAGGGACGGCGCGCGGCGGAGTACCTCATCAGGAAGACCCAGGGGCAGGACGGACCGGTGCGGATCGCGGAGATGTCGGGCACCTTGGACTCCACCCCGATGCGCTACCGGGCGCTGGGTTTCCGCGAAACCCTGGGGGACGACCCGCGCTTCAGGATCGTATTCAGCCAATCCGGGGATTTCCTGCGCTCCCGCGGGCGGGAGGTCATGGAGAACATCCTCTCCGGCACCGATGGCATCGACGTCCTCTATTCGCACAACGACGCCATGACCCTGGGCGCGATCGAGCTACTGGAGGAGCGGGGCCTGCGCCCCGGCAAGGACATCATCATCATCACGGTGGACGGCGAGCAGGGCGCCATCGACCTGCTCAAGCAGGGAAAGATCAACTGTGTCGTCGAGTGCACCCCCATGCTGGGCGACATGATCATGTCCCTGGCGAAGAAACTGGCGCGCGGTGAGGAAGTGCCCAAGGTCACCTACTCCCAGGAGACGGTATTCAGTGATTTTGATCCCGGCCTGCAGTCCATCCCGGCCAGGGGGTACTGAGGGATGAGGCTCTCCCCGCTTTTCTCGCGGCTGATCCCTTTACGCGGCCCGCTGAGCGCCAGGCTTTCCCTCTCTTTCCGCACGATCATGGTGATGATGCTCGTGCCGGCCCTGGTAAGCATCGCGCTGATGACGGGCTTCTCCCAGCTGTATTACAGCTTCCTGTCCAGGGCGGAGAAGATCAACGCGCTCAACGCCGTGGTCATGGATGACCTGCCCAGCGAGCTGTTCAGCGTCGTCGCGGGCCGCAAGCGTTTCACCGAGGGAGCGCAGGGCAGCATGCTGACCCGGGTTACGCAGACCCTGGATGAACTGATCGCCGAGGGCGCATCGACCAAGCTGGAGCTGACCGTCGCCAGGCGGACCAGTGAGACGCTGGGCAACTACATCAGGCAGCTGGGCAGGCAGATGGACGAAGGCTCCTCGGTGGACGAGGACATGCTGCTGCTGGAGGAGATCCGCAACGTCAGCGCGCTGCTGGGCGACATGTTCCGCGACGCCGTGTCCACGGAGATCCGCGCCGCAAACCGCGCCGGGGAGCAGCTGCGCAGGATCCTGCTTGCCACCATCGCCTTTGAGGTCATTCTGGTCATCGTCGCGATGCTGTTCATCCGCTCCGCCCGGCGCGCGCTGTCCAGCGCGGTGGCCGATCCCCTGCTGGAACTTCAGGCCTTCGCCGGCAAGATCGCTGACGGACAGCTCTCAGAGAGAACGCCCGATCCGGACGTGGACGAGCTGCGCGCCCTGAGCGCAAGCCTGAACACAATGGCCGGCAAGCTGGCAGGGCTCATCGAGGAGAACAGGAGGGAACAGGAAAACCTGAAGAAAAGCGAGCTGAGGGTGCTGCAGGCGCAGGTGACCCCGCATTTCCTGTACAACACCCTGGACGCCATCGTCTGGCTCGCGGAAGCGAAACGCACAGAGGAGGTGATCTCCATCACCCGCGCGCTGTCGGATTTTTACCGCATCTCCCTGTCCGACGGGCATGACTGGATCACCCTCGCCCAGGAAGAGGAACATCTGCGCGGTTACCTTACCATCCAGAAGATCCGTTACCGGGACATCCTGGATTATGAGATCAGCATCGACCCCGCCCTGAAGAACGTGATGATCCTCAAGCTGAGCATTCAGCCGCTGGTGGAAAACGCGATCTACCACGGCATCAGGAACCGCCGCGGCGGCGGCCTGATCAGGATCGCGGTCTTTAGGGAAGACGGCCTCCTCAACGTACGGGTGTCCGACAACGGAGCCGGCATGGACAGCCGGCGCCTGAGGGAACTCAGGGCCATGCTGTTAGGTTCCGGCCCTTCCACGGCGACCGGGTACGGTCTCTTCAGCGTGGACCAGCGTATCAAGCTCTACTATAACCAGCCGCAGGGCCTGACGGTCGAAAGCGCGCTGGGCGAGGGAAGTGTCATCTCCTTCAGCGTTCCCGCCGGAGAAAACGGTAAAAACCATGTATAAAGTGTTCCTTGCAGACGATGAGATCGTCATCCGGGAGGGGATCCGCACCTCCTTCCCCTGGGACAGTTCTGGCTTCGTTCTCTCGGGGGAAGCGCCCGACGGAGAGATCGCGCTGGCATTGATGCAGGAGATCAAGCCGGACATCCTCATCACCGACATCCGCATGCCTTTCATGGACGGCCTCGAGCTCAGCCGCAGGGCCATCGGGAACATGCCCTGGCTGAAGGTGATCATCCTGACGGGATATGACGAGTTTACCTATGCCCGGGAAGCGCTGGCCATGGGGGTCAGGGAATACCTGCTCAAGCCTGTGAGCGCCCACGAACTTGGCGAAACGCTTCAGCGCATCGCCGTGCAGATCGACGAGGAGAAGCGTCGGCAGGCCGACCTGGCGAACATCAGGAACCAGCTGGACCAGTCCAGCGAACTGCTCCGGGATCAGTTCCTGGGAGAGGTGCTCCAGGGCATCCAGGATGAGAACAAGCGGAGCGCTCTGTTCACGAGGGCAAGGGAACTGGACATGGACCTGCTGGCCCGGAACTACCGGGTCATGCTGGTCTCCCCCGGTCAGCCGGCCGCAGCGGACCTCAGCCCGCTCAGGGCGCTGCTCTCCCGCCTGGCGGAGAGCAGAAAAAGGGGAAGCCTTCAGCAATGCAGGATGGACGGTCTTTTCGCGCTGCTGTTCCTGGGTGACACGCCCGAGGACCTCGAGGAGGACATTTTCCTGTTCGCACAGGTCCTCAAGCATGAAGCGGGGCAGCAGGGGACAGGACCCCTGCACATCGCCATCGGCGCGACGGTCAGCACGGTTTTCTCCCTGAAGGATTCCTACCGGACCGCCCTGGCCACGCTGCAGGCGATGAGCGAGCATTTCAAGGGTTCGGCCACGCGCATCATGGACAGCGCCGAGCTGCAGGCGAAGATGGGCGAGGTGCTTTCGCTGGCGGAAAACGCCTCGCTGTATGACCGGCTTCGGTTCGCTCCGGTCTCCTCCGCGGGAGACATCCTCAGGACCTTCTTTGATTCCGACGGGAGCGGGCGGCACTCCCTGATGATCATGAACTACCTGTTTATCGAGAGCCTGCTTGCCGCGACGCGAATCGTGCAGGAGCTGGGACTGGACCCCAAGGAAGCCCTGCCGGAAGCGCTTCGGGCGCAGGGAGACCTGCAGCTGTTCACAGACGCGGGGGAGATGGCCGCAGCCGCGGAAAAAGCCGTCACCCGCGCCCTGACCCTCAGGGACAGGCAATCCCTTTCCCGCTACAGCGACGTCATCCACAAAGCCTGCGCCTTCGCGGAGGAACGCCTGAGCGACCCCAACATCACCCTGGGGGACGCAGCGCGGCACGTACACCTGTCGGTCAACCATTTCTGCACGGTCTTCTCCCAGGAGACCGATACCACCTTCATCGAGTACCTGACCCGCCTGCGCCTGCAGCGGGCGAAGGAGCTCCTGGCAAACACCAGCCTGCGTTCTTCGGACATCGCGCAGCAGGTCGGGTACCGCGATCCCCACTATTTCAGCTACCTGTTCAGGAAGAATACCGGGATGAGCCCCAGGGACTTCCGAAACGCCGACAAAAAGGGCTCGGCGTAAAATAATCAACCGATTTCCGTAAAATCAACAACGTGCTGTCCACGGCGCGGGCAAGTCCGGAAAAAAACCGCGAATTCTCCAAAAGCGAACGGTTGCGGCCGGGCCTGCTGAAAGGATATCGTTCAGGAGGATAGGCCGGCAAATACCGGCCGCGAAATGAACAGGAGGGATAAACCATGAAAAAGATCCTGGTCCTCATCCTGGCCCTGACGATGATGGTCGGCGTCGCGAGTGCGGAACTCAAGGTCGCCTTCTCACAGATCGGGCAGGAATCCGACTGGCGCACGGCCAACACCGACGACGTGAAGAAAGCCATCGTCGATGCAGGCTGGGAACTCATCTACGACGACGCGCAGCAGAAACAGGAAAACCAGGTGAAAGCGCTGCGCAACTTCATCACCCAGGGCGTGGACTACATCGTGTTCACCGCGATCGTGACCACCGGCTGGGACGATGTGCTGGCTGAGGTCAAGGAGGCGGAAATCCCGCTGATCCTGATCGACCGCCTGCCGGAGACTTCCTTCGGCAACGATGACTGGTACACCTGCTACTTCGGCGGCGACTTCCCCTTTGAGGGCTACAAGGCCGGAATGTGGGTCAAGAACTACTTTGAGAGCATCGGCCACAAGGGCGACATCAACATCGTCCGCCTGTCAGGGACAACCGGTTCCGACCCGCAGATCGGCCGCACCAAGGGCTTTGACGAAGTGGTTGCCGCCAACCCGAACATGAAGATCGTCTACGACCAGACCGGCAACTTCACCCGCGCCGAAGGCCAGGCCGTCATGGAAGCCGCACTGAAGGCCGTTCCCAAGATCGACGTGCTCTGGGCGGAGAACGATGACATGGCGCTGGGCGCGATCGAAGCCATCAAAGCCGCCGGAAAGGTGCCCGGGAAGGACATCATCATCATCGGCTGCGACGCCGTGAAGGCAGCGTTTGAAGCCATCGTCGCCGGTGAAATGAACGCCACCAGCGAGTGCACCCCGCTCATGGGCGCGCGCGTCGTCGAGGTCATCAAGGGCCTGGAAGCCGGGCAGACTTTCGACAAGGTCGTGCACCCGGTCGAGTATGTGTATGATATGAACGGCGGCATCGTGATCGACGACGACGGCAACGTTTCCCTGAAAGCCGCCGACCACATCAACGAGCGCCTCTACTGATCCTGACGGGTAACCGCCACACAGGGCGCGCATGGGGGGCAACCCCCATGTGCGCCTGCTGAAAATCAAGACAAGGCAAGGGGGGGCGGGCGCGCATGACTGAAAGCGTCATCCTGAGCATGCAGGGGATGGAGATCAGCTTTCCGGGCGTAAAAGCCCTGGACAGGGTCGACTTCACCCTGCGGTCAGGGGAGGTCCACGCTCTGCTGGGTGAAAACGGCGCCGGGAAATCAACCCTGATCAAATGCCTGACCGGCGTCCACCGCATGGATGCCGGCAGGATCATGTTTGACGGCAGCGAGATCAGCCCCTCCTCCCCCCAGGAAGCGATGAAGATGGGGATCTCCACGGTGTACCAGGAGATCAACCTCTGCCCGAACCTCACGGTCGCGGAGAACATCTTCATCGGCCGTCAGCCGATGAAACGCAGCCAGATCGACTGGAAGGAGATGAACCGGCGCGCTTCGGAGCTGATGGAGCGGTTCAACATCCACATCGACGTGACCCGGCCGCTGGATATTTTCTCCACCGCGGTCCAGCAGATCGTGTCCATCGCGAGGGCGGTCGACATCCAGGCCAAGGTCCTGATCCTGGACGAGCCGACCAGTTCCCTGGACGAGAACGAGGTCGACAGGCTGTTCAGGGTCATGGAAGGGCTCAAGAAGGAAGGCCTGGGGATCATCTTCATCACCCATTTCCTGGACCAGGTGTTCCGCATCGCGGACCGGATCACGGTGCTGCGCAACGGACAGCTGGTGGGGACCTTTGAGGCGGGCGGCATCACCAAGCTGGACCTGGTCACCCGCATGATCGGCAAGGACATGGATGCCATCTACAACCTCAAGCGCCCTGATGTTGCCAAAGACGCCGGAAAGATGCTGGAAGCGGACCGCATCGGGATCACGGGCGGAACGGTCGGGGACATCAGCCTGCACGTGAAGGAAGGCGAATTGCTGGGTTTCGCCGGGCTGCTGGGTTCCGGGCGCACGGAGACGGCCCAGATGCTCTTTGGCGTCACGCGCGCAGGAAAGGGCAGCATCCGCAAACAGGGAAAGACGATCCGCGTCCGCCACCCCATCGACGCCATCGGGCAGAAAATCGCCTTCTGCCCGGAGGACCGCAAACGGGACGGCATCATCGGCGACCTGAGCGTCCGGGAGAACATCATGCTGGTCACCCAGGGCAGGCGCGGCCTCTTCAGGCCCATGAGCAGGCAGGAACAGGTGCAGCTGGCTGAGAAGTACGTGAAACTGCTGGGCATCATGACGCCGGACATCGAGAAGAAGGTCGGCGAGCTCTCCGGCGGCAACCAGCAGAAGGTCATCCTGGCGCGCTGGATGGCGACCGATCCGGACGTGCTGATCCTGGACGAGCCCACCCGCGGCATCGACGTGGGCGCGAAGGCCGAGATCCAGCGGCTGATGATCGAGTTGTGCGGGAAGGGCGTGTCTGTGCTCTTCATCTCCTCCGAGCTGGACGAAATCATCCGCTGCGCCAACCGGATCCTGATCATGCGGGACGGGGAGAAGGCCGCTGAAGTGCCCGGCGGAAGCACGACACAGCATGAGATCCTCTCGATCATCGCGGGCGAGGGCGTTCAGGGGGGGGTTGCATGATGAGAAAACGCATGAAGCTGGACACGGAACGGATCACAAAATCCAAGCTGTTCTGGGCGATCGTCGCCGAACTGCTGATCCTGCTGGTCTGCCTGATCATCCGGCCGGATTTCTTTTCCATCAGCTACCAGCCCTCCTCCGGCATGCTCTATGGCTCGCTGATCGATATCCTCAACCGTTCCAGCGAGATCACCATCATCGCCATGGGCATGATGCTGGTCATCGCCACGGCGGGGACCGACCTGTCCGTCGGCTCCCTCGTCGCGGTATCAGGCGCCCTGGCGCTGCGGCTGATGCGCTGGGACCTGGACCTCTACCCCACCCCGGGCGACTGGTCGATCACGCCGCTGTACCTGGTCATCGCGGCCTCCCTGGGTGCCTGCCTGCTGATGGGCTCCTTCAACGGCCTTCTGGTGTCCCGCTGGAACATGCAGCCCATCATCGCGACGCTGATCCTGATGGTGGCTGGCCGCGGGATCGCCCAGGTCATCACCGGGGGCAAGCAGATGACCACGATGTTTTCCCCCTTCAAGTTCATCGCGCACGGCAGTTTCCTCTACCTGCCGATGCCGGTGATCATCACGGCCGCGGTCATCCTTGTCATCTACCTTTCCACGCGCAGGACAGCCTTCGGCCTGTTCATCGAGTCCGTCGGCGTCAACCGCAGCGCGAGCCGGGTATCCGGGCTCAACGCAAGGCGGATCATCATGACGGTGTACATGATCAGCGGTTTCCTGGCAGGCATCTCGGGGCTCATCTACTCCAGCCGGATCATTTCCAACGATTCCAACAACGCCGGCCAGGGTTATGAGATGGACGCGATCCTGGCCGTGGTCATCGGCGGGGGGAACATGGCGGGCGGCAAGTTCAACATCGCCGGCACGGTGATGGGTTCCCTGATCATCCGGACCATCATCACATTCGTTTACTACTTCGGGGTGGCGGCGGAAGCCATCATGGTGTTCAAAGCCATGATCATCGCGGTGGTCATCATCCTGCAGTCCGAACCCATCCGGCGCATGCTGGAGAAACGCTCGAGGATGCGCAGGTCGATCCAGGGAGGTGCGCTGCATGAGTAAACCGGCCAGGACGAGGAACACGCTCCTCAACCGCCTGATGAACCCGAAGTTCATCATGGTGTACGCGACCATCGTCGTCTTCCTGCTGATCTATACGATCGGCGCCCTACTGTACGGCGACAAGGGCTTCACGACGCTGCGGACCTTCCTGAATCTGTTCATCGACAACGCCTACGTAGGCATCTCGGCGGTGGGGATGACGATGGTGATCATCACCGGAGGCATCGACCTGTCCGTGGGCGCGGTCGCCTCGCTGACGGGCATGTTCATCGCCTACGGCAACACGATCCTGGGGATCGACCCCTTTATCTGCATCGCATTTTCGATCCTCATCGGCGTTGCCCTGGGTCTGGCGATGGGCGCCATGATCCAGTACCTGAAGGTCCCGGCGTTCATCGCCACGCTGACGGGCATGTTTTTTGCCCGGGGCGTGTGCGCACTGATCAGCAGGGAGTCCATCGCCATCAATCATGCCGCTTTCAACGAACTGGCCAAGTGGCGCATCAAGATCCCCGACGTCAAGCCTCTGGCCTACGTGAACTTCAACGTGCTGCTGTTCATCGTGATGATCCTCATCGGCGCGTACATGCTGCAGGCAACGCGTTTCGGGCGCAACGTCTACGCCATCGGCGGGAACGAGCAGTCCGCCAGCCTGATGGGGCTTCCCGTCAACCGCACAAAGGTGCTGGTGTACGGCTTCAACGGCCTCTGCTCCGTTCTTGCGGGCGTCGCCTACGCGCTCTACGTCAAATCCGGCTGGAACCTTTCGCTGCAGGGGGCGGAACTGGACGTCATCTCCTCCGCCGTCATCGGCGGCACCCTCCTCACCGGCGGTGTGGGCTACATGTTCGGCACGCTGTTCGGCGTCCTGCTCAAGTCGGTCATTCCGGCGCTGATCACCTTCAACGGCACCCTGCTGTCCTGGTGGGCCAAGATCGGCACCGGCGTCCTGCTGCTTCTCTTCATCGGCATCCAGCGCATCGTGGTGTCCGCCAGCGCGAGAAAAAAGCTGTAGGTTCCACTCCCTGCTCCTTCGCTTCCTGTCCGGCCGGCAGCGGTCCGGCAGACCGGTGCCTGAAAAGAGTGACGTACAAAAGGCCCCCCGACCGGGAGGCCTTTTGCGTGATTGGCTATTACAGGACCGCCATCAGCACGAAGTTGAGGATGAACAGCCCGGTGGACACCCAGAGGATCGGATGGACCTCCTTGTATTTGCCGGTGAACACCTTCACGATGCAGTAGAAGAAGAAGCCGAACGCGATGCCGTAGGAGATGGAATAGCACAGCGCCATGAACACGCCGGCGAAGAAGGCGGGCACGGCGTCCTCCAAATTCGTCCAGTCGATCTCCCTGAAGCTGGCCAGCATCATGATGCCGACCATGACCAGCGCGGGGGCGGTGGCAGCAGAGGGGATGGCGGACACGAAGGTGGCCAGGAAAGCGGAGGCAGCGAACAGGAGAGCGACGACCACGCTGGTCAGCCCCGTGCGCCCGCCCGCGCCGATGCCGGCGGCGGACTCGACGTAGGTGGTTGTGTTGCTGGTGCCGAACACCGCGCCCACGGAGGTCGCGATGGCGTCGGAAAAGAGCGCCTTGTCCATCTTGGAGGAGAAGCCCCGGCTCTCCGCCATCGCCTTCTCATCGGCTTCGGAGAAAATGCCGCTGCGGCGCCCCGTGCCGATGAAGGTGCCGATGGTGTCAAAGGTGTCCGTAAGCGAGAAGGCGAAGATGGTCATCAGCACCAGGGGCAGGCGGCCCAGGTCGGAAAACAGGCTGGGCAGGCCGACGGAAGTGAAAATGACGCCGAAGGTCTGGGGCAGTTGCGAGGCGGCCTCGGAAAAGCTGATGGTGCTGCCCATTTTGGTCAGCCCCATGGGGATGCCGATGAGGGCGGTAATGATGATGGACAGCAGGATGGCGCCCTTCACCTTCATGACCGAGAGCATGATGACCAGCACAAGCCCGATGAGGAAAAGCCAAAGGGTCGCATGATTGAAGCTGGGGATGGAGGGAACGCCCGCGCCGAAGTTGATGATGCCGACGTTGAGCAGCCCGATGTAGGCGATGAAGATGCCGATGCCCCCGGAGATTGCGTTCTGAAGCCCCCTGGGGATGGCGCGGATGATGTGCTTGCGCACCTTGGTGACGGTGACGAGGATGTTGATGAGGCCGCAGAGGAACACCATGGACAGCGCCTGCTGCCAGGTGAACTTCAGGGTGAAGCAGACCGTGAACACGAAAAAGGCGTTCAGGCCCATGCCGGGCGCCTGGGCATAGGGCACGTTGGCGAACAGACCCATCACCAGGGTGCCGATGACAGAGGCGATGATGGTGGCCAGGAAGACCGCGCCCCAGGGCATGCCGGACTGGCTAAGGATGGCCGGGTTGACCGCGATGATGTAGGCCATGGCGAAGAAGGTGGTGAGCCCGGCGATGAGCTCCGTCGAGACTTTGGTGCCATGCTGTTTGAGTTTGAACAGTGTCTCCATATCCAGTCTCCCTTTTCCGGGCAGAGCCCGTTATTACCTGGAGAATATAGCACAGCCCGGCCGGTTTGTCACCAGTATAGACGAACATTTTTGATTTCCCGCAAGTCAGTGTTCGTATTTGCTTGACTGAACACCGGGATGGCTGATGGACGCTCATTTCCATCGACAATGCAGGTCGATTCTTCTGTTATGAGCAGAGAAAAGGTTTCAGATTGCAAATTAACGGAGCAATGGAGTAAAATCAAAAGCGAAAGTGACACGCCGCACAAAACCCCTGTCACGGATGCTTTGTGCTCGGACAGGAAATGTTCAGTCGCCCTCACATGAAGAACCTGACTGCAGATTCCAGGGAAAGGCTTCAGCCGGGCGGCTGAAACATCGCAAAGGAAACAAAGAATGAGAAGAGCCGGCATCCTGGTGTTTTCCCTGGGTTTGGTCCTCCTGTGCGTCAAAGGATATGCGCAGGAAGAAAAGATATACCGTGAGATCCCCGCGCTCCTTCAGGTCACGGTTGAGACACGGGTTGCCAAGGAGATCAACAGGACCTGGACCGACAGTGTCACCACGGCGAACCCGGATGTCAACGCCAGGCTGGAAGAGGAACTTACGCTTATGCGCAGGGAGGCCGCACCATACCTGGACAGCGAAGACAAGCAACTGGAGCTCACGGTGAGCTACCGCATTTCAGGTGACAGCTGGGCCAGTTTCCTTCTGGTGCGCCGGATCTGCGTCGCGCGAAGGACACAGCACATCGCCTTTGAATGCCTCAGTTTTGACATGGAGACCGGCAGGGAGCTGACACTCTCCGACCTTTTCCCGCCAGACAGCGAGGCATGGGCAATGCTTTCAGACACTCTGCGTGAAGCACTCCTTTCAGTCTACCCCGGGGAAGAAAGACAGCCCGAGGCGATCGACGCGCTCTGCCAGGATGATGCGATCAAGGGAATGCCCTTCATGGTGGGGACCTACCAGCTCATGCTGCCCACACTGCTGGAGAGGGTCCTGCCCGGCAAGCACCAGATCCTCCAGACGGCGGTGTTCTATGACAAACTGGAAAATTACTTGACTCAGGAAGCCGCAAGGCAGTTTGACAACCGGGGATTCCGCGTCACGGCGCTCACCTTTGACGACGGCCCGGCAGGGGCCTCGACCCTGCAGGTGGTCGACGCGCTGGGGCGCGCAGGGGCGAACGGCACCTTCTTCATCGTCGGCTCTTATCTAAACAAGTACGCCGAGTGTGCCCGCCGTGCAGCGGATTCGGGCAGCCTCCTGGGCAGCCATACGATGCGGCATTTGTATCCCTCAGAAATTGACAGGGAGTATGCCCTCAGGGACAAGGAGAAGTTCACCGCGCTCCTGCGTCAGGCCACCGGAGTGACCCCGCGTGTTTTCCGGGCTCCGGGCGGCAAGTACGCAAGTTACCTCGATTGGGGGATTGGTTGGCCAAATATCCATTGGTCCTGCACATCGGACGATATCGATGGCTCGAACTGGTCAGAGATTGCATATCGTGTCATTGGGACCGCGAAGGACCTGTCCATTGTGCTGATGCATGACAGTTCGGCACAGACGGCCAAGGCGATGCCCAAGATGCTCGCAGGCCTCCGGGCCCGTCACTTCCTCTTTGCCACCGTGGAGGAACTGCTGCGCATGAATGGTGTCCCGATGGAACCGGATCGTTCCTATCATGACGGGACCGGCGCGATGATGATCCCCCGGGACGGGGTGTCCTCCGGAGATTAGAGCGCCTGTTCCATTCTCCCTCATGTCAAGCGCTCCTGATGCAGGGCTTCCCTGCATCCCCATATGCCCCGTTCAGGTTGCCCTCCGTCGTGATTTGATATACTATCCAATAGATAACATCGCGGACCGGGAGGTGACGCAATGACAGATGCCGTGCGGAAGGATGGGGACGGCCGCATCGCCGCCAGTCTGCCGGGCATTGCCGCATCAGGCAGCCTGTTCGCCTATCTGTACTGCATGCTCGCCTCCACCGCCATCATCAGCCGCCCGATCCCGGGCGGGGCGCTGTTCATGATCGGCCAGGTCACCTTGCTGTTCGTCAAGCTCATCCGGCCCGGGGATTTCCGGCGGCTGCCGGGGTCGATGCGCCGCGGCGGCCTCTTCCTGGGCGCGCTGTCGGCGCTGTTTGCCCTGGGCATCCTGCTGATCTATCCCCTGGCGGTCGACTTGCCGGGGGTGTGGCTCATTTTCGCGCTGAGCCTGATGGTGCTGGCCATGGGCGAACTGATGGAGACTGTTGAGCGCGCCTGCCGGCACAGGGGGCTGAACCGGGTGCGGCACACGGTCCGGCAGGCGGAGCTGGCCCTGCTGTTCTGCGGGGCCGCGGCGCTCATCCTCTTCCTGAGCCTTTCCGCTCAGGCAGCCTGGTACCTGCTGGGCGGCTTCGCGCTGTGCTGCCTTTTTCAGCTCATCAGCGTCAGAAGGGCCGACATCAGGTCCAGGGAAGCGGGAACGCCCTCCCGGGGTCTGGGCGATGAATACGCTCAGCTTGCCCAGGTCAACGCCTACAAGGTGTTCAGGGCCGTGATGATGATCACGGTCACAGCGCTGCAAGTCACGATGATCCTCATCTATACCTTCATCGGCACCACGGCCGACAGCCTCCTGTCCAGCCTGCTCATCGCCTTTTTCTGCACCTTCCTCGCCCAGTGGCTGACCACGCGCCTGTTCAGGCGCTCCCTCGCCCGTCATCGCCTGGAGCCTTCGACCGCCCTGCTGACGGGGCTGGTGCTATGGTTCCTGAGCCTTGTGTCCTTTTCCCTGCGCTCCTTTGATACCGGCGCGGCGTTCAGCTATGCCGCCCTGGCGCTGTGCAGCGCCGGCGTGACGATGTCTTCCCGCGCGCTGGAGGTGATGGAGCGGGACATGCGCGACGTCGTCCGCTTCGCCACCGGCTCCCCGGCCGGGGAGGCGCTTGTGCAGGGTCATGCCGCGCTGAGGGAATACAGCGCGCTCATCGGGGGGATGATCGCGCTGCTGGGGCTGGCGCTGGTCACGCTGATTTCCGGCGGCAGCATCACCGGGGAGCGCATCCGCCTGGTCACCCAGCCGATGCTGCTGCTGCCGGCGCTGGCGCTGGTGGGGGCCGCCGTGCCCATCGCCCTCCGCTTCCCGCTGGACAGGCGCGTGATCACGAAAGTGCGCACCTTCCTGAAGATCAAGGAGAACGGGGAGACCAACCTGCCGCTGCAGAAACAGCTGGAAGACCTGATCGTCAAGGTGCACCGGAAGCGATACGGCATCAAGCTGCTGATCCTATTCCTGCGCCCCTTCTTCTACAGCCGGGTCATCGGACAGGACAAAGTCAGACCGGAGCCCGGCACCAGCTGCGTGTTCACCTGCAACCACGGAGAGATCTGGGGTCCGGTGGTCACCAACCTCTTCATCCCCTTCTCCTTCCGCCCCTGGGTGATCAACGAGATCTCCGAGGCCAGCGAGTCCACCACCTACCTGTACGACTACACCTTCAAGCGCCAGAAGTGGCTGCCGGAGAAACTGAAATGGCCGGCGACCCGGCTGACGACGGCCTTCCTCAAATGGTGCATGCGCTCCCTGGACAGCATCACCGTGTATCGGGACAGCCCGCTGGCGCTGATGCGGACCTTCCGCAACACCGCGGCCGCGATGGAGGCCGGGGACAACATCCTGATCTTCCCGGAAAACCCGAACGACCCAAGCCTGGAAAAGCCCGGCTACCTCCGGGAAGGCATCGGCCCGTTCTTCTCCGGCTTCGCGATGGTGGCGCAGTTTTACTACCAGCATACCGGCAAGCGCGCGCAGTTCTATCCCATCTACGCGGACAAGAAGGCGCACACCCTGACCTTCGGGGAGCCGGTGCGGTATGACCCTGACGCCCCCGCCAATGAGGAGAAGCAGCGCATCGCGGACCACCTGCGCAATGAAATGTTCCGCATGGCCAATGAGAACGCGGCGGATGAGGGGAGGCGCGGCTGATGGCGGCCCTGATGTTCCTGCTGGTCTATCTGCTGGCGGGCGCATTCATCATCCGCTGCCTGCTGCCGCGGCAGGGCTTTCCGGTCCGCCTCTGGCTGGGGCTCAGCCTGGGGCTGTTCCTTCTGATGTGGCTGCCGGCGCTCGTCGCCTTCCTGCGACCCTTTGACGTCCCGGCGCACGCCCTGTCCCTCCTCCCCCTGGGGCTGGCAGCCTTCCTGGCCTATCTGTTCAGGGACAGGACCCCTCCCGCCAGGTTCAGGCAGGAGGACAGGAAAACGCTGGTCCTGCTGGCGGCCGTCGCGCTGCCGCTGAGCCTGATGGGGCTTTACCTGCAGCACACACACATCCTGCGCCCCCAGGACGGCGCGCTGTTCACCGGCCAGGCCACCTACGGGGACCTTCCGCTGCACCTGTCCATCATCACCTCGCTGCCTGGGAAGCAGCTGCCGGCGGAGTACAGCATCCTGCCCGGCGCGCTATTGGGCTATCCCTTCCTGGGGGACAGCCTGTCCTCCTCCCTGCTCCTTCTGGGCTTCAGCCTGCGCGCGGCGGTCATCGTGCCGGGCGCTTTGATGATGGCGCTGGTGTTCTCCGGTTTCCTGCTGCTGGCCCTGCGTTGCTGCGTTTCACGGCGCGCGGCGGTGCTGGCCACGCTGTTCGTGTTCATCAACGGCGGCCTGGGTTTCCTGTACGGCATCGACCTGGCCGGGGTCAGCCTGGGCGCTCCGGGAATCAACCAGCTGCAGCAGGGGCAGTGGCTGGACCGCCTTTCAACCGTCCTGTACGGCTGGTACCAGACCCCCGCTAACCACGCGGAGTTCACGCAGTACAACCTGCGCTTCAGCAACCTGATGGCCGACATGCTCCTCCCCCAGCGGACCTTTCTGGCCGGCTGGGCTGTGCTGCTGCCCTGCCTGTACCTGCTGCTGGACATGGTCAAAGAAGGGGAGTGGCAGGACCGGAAGCTGATCCTGCTGGGGGTCATGGCGGGCGGGCTGCCCCTCATCCACACCCATTCCTTCCTGGCGCTGGGGCTGTTCTGCCTGGGGCTGATGGGCATCAGCCTGCTGAAAAAGGGGAGGCTCCGCCCCTGGCTGCTCTTTGGCGCCATTGCCGCCGTCCTGGCGCTGCCCCAACTGCTCGTGTTCACCTTCCGGCAGTCCTCCGCCGGGAACTTCCTGCGCTTCCAGTTCAACTGGGTCAACAACGCCGGCGGGAACGGGCTGCGGGACGGCTACCTGTGGTTCTACGTCAAGAACATCGGGCTGCCCTTCCTGCTAATGATCCTCGCGCTCTTTGAGCGGGACGCCTGGCACCGGAAACTCTTCTCCGGCGCGTTTGTCATCTTCATCATCGCCGAAACGATCCTGTTCCAGCCCAACGAGTACGACAACAACAAGCTGTTCTACGTCTGGTGGGCGGTCTGCGCGATGCCGGCGGCGGATCATTCGTTCCGGCTTTTTGACAGGCTGAAGGGACTGCGCGCCCGGCCGCTGATGGCGGCGATGGCCGTGATCATGATGTTCACCACTGGTACGCTGGCCATCGCGCGGGAAGCGGTGAGCGACTACCAGATGTTTTCTCAGGAGGACGTCCGGCTGTCGTCCTATATCCTGGATGAAACGCCCGCGGACAGCCGTTTTATCACCGGCACCCAGCACCTCAACCCCGTCAGCGCGCTGGCCGGGCGGGAGATCGTCTGCGGGCCGGACCTGTGGCTGTATTACCACGGCTTTGACACCCGGGAACAGCAGGATGACATCCGGGCCTTTTACCTTGATCCGGGTTCAGCACGGGACGTGCCGAAAAAGTATGGTGCCGGCTACATCCTACTGGGCCCGCACGAAAGGCAGATGGGCGGCAGTATGGAGAAGCTGGCCGCGCTGTATGAGCTGGTCTATGAGAGCCCGGAGTATTCCGTGTACAAGGTGCCGGAAGGCTAAACCGAACCCTGCTTTGGAGGTAAGGCATGGAAGACCTGACGCGCCGTTTCCTGGAGTATTCCCTGCGCCACAGCCGGCCGGTCAAGCTGGTATGGATGGCGGTGGACGGGATCAGGGCCGGCAACGTCACCGTGCGGAGCATGGGGGAGGAAACCTTTGATTACGTGACCGCGCGCAGCAGGAATAAGCCACAGACGATGCGCGTTTCCGACGTGCTCAGCGCGTCCTTCGCCCGCGGGGACGACGGGAACCCGATGAATAACTTGAAGCAGGAGAACGGGAACAGAGATGGGGAATGAATTGTCGGCTCTGCGGGAAAAGAATCCGAGGCTGTTTGAACTGGGGTCCTACCTGTTCTTCGGCGCATTGACCACCCTGGTCAACTGGCTGGTGTACCTCGCGCTCACGGCCTTGGCAGGCCTGTCCAGCAGGGAGCAGGGCAGCGCGGATTACCTGCTCATTGCCAACCTTTCCCAGGCCGTCGCCTGGATCCTCAGCGTGCTGTTCGCCTACGCCACCAACCGCCGTTTCGTGTTCCGGAGCGAGACCGGCGGGGGCGGCCGGCTGCGCGAGCTGTGGCTGTTCGTCTCCTCCCGCGCGCTGGGCTACGTCCTCTTTGACCTGCTGCTGTTCAGCGCCTTTCTCCTGATGATGGCTGACCGGCCGGCGAAGCTCATCATGAACGCCTTCGTGATCTTGTACAACTATGTCGCCAGCCGCTTCATCATCTTCAAAAAGGGCAGGGCAGTGGAAAAGAAGGATGGGGAGAAAGGGCAGGAATGAAGAAAAAACCGGGCTTCCTGGAGGAGCTGTTCGGCCTGGACGCCGCCCCTTCACTGCTGTTCCCGGACAAAAAGAAGAAGGAGACGCCCGGGCGGAAAAAACCCCTTTCCGGCAGGGAGGAATGTCCCAACTGCGGCAGCCTGTTCCGCGTGGGCGGTTTCTGCCCGGGATGCGGGATGACAGATGAGGAGATGCCCTGGGGGGAACACTGAGGCCGGCAGGCCTGAAATGGAATCCATAAGACACCATCCCGGCACGTTTTATCAGGCATCAGGGCTGTAGCAGGAAACGATTGGGAACTGACTTCCCAAACCCCAGCCCGCGAAGTTCCCCTCCGGGCTCCGGAGCGGTCCAGTTTTCGACGCGGTCATCTTCCGTTTCGGCTGAACTATCAGAGACTTTCAACTGATAGCGCGACCCGTCACCACCCCATCGTGTCACTCACAAGAAAAAGGTGCTTCCGCAGGCCGTGGTAGTAGTTCCCCTTCTCCGCCGTGAAGCGTAGGATGCAGTAGTCCGGGTCCGTCGGCCCCAGGGAATAATACTTCTCATCCCCCTCATGCCAGAACGCCCGCTTGATGTTCTCCTCCGTCAGGATCTCCATCTGCCCTGTCAGCATCAGCCCGTGAAAGTTTTCGGCATCCAGGAAGTAGATGCAGGCCTTGGGGCACCGGAGCCAGTGCCCGGTGCGGATCGCGGAGGTGTTTGTCGAAAACCAGAAGGTGTGCAGCCCTTTGTTTTTCGCCCTGAACATGTTTTTCGCGTTGGGATATCCGTCCTCATCAATTGAGCAGACGATTGCGTCGCGGCTGCGGCCGACCAATCCGATGATGTCATTTTTTACCTGCTGATCCATTGATTGCCCCTCCTCATGCTTCCAGGTTGCGGATGATCCGCCTGAGCTTCTCCTCAAATTCCTCCGCTTCCGTCTCTGTAAAACCCTGGTAGAACAGCGCGTTCATCCGGTCGGATACCCGGTCGTAGGCCTGACGGTACTCCCTTGCCTTATCGGTGATGGAGACGATGACCTGCCTGCGGTTCTGGGTGTCGGGCGTCCGTCTCACAAAGCCGCTTTCTTCCATCCTGTCCAGCATGCCCGTCAGCGTGGTCTTGGCCAGCGAGGTGAGGCGGCCGATCTCGCTGATCGTCAGGCTGTCATGCTCCCACAGCACGTATAAAATCCTGCCCTGCGCGCCGTTGAAGGCGTCCATGCCGCTCTGCCTGAGCATTTTTTCAAACACCCGGCCCTGAAGCTGCTTGATCTGGGAAACCAGGAAACCGCCATGGGTTTTCATCACATAACCACCATACCATATAGGATAGTTCTATATGGGACTATTGTCAAGTGCCATTTCCCATTTATAACGTCAGCGTTGACCTGCAGAACACGACGGACGACACGGTGCGTGACTTCTATGTGGTCTTCGCCCTAAAGGACGCCGAAGGAAAACTGGTTGTACGTCACCTCCTGCCAGCCGTCCTGCGCGGGCATCAAGCTCGGCTCCTCCATTGAAATACTGACAAGCGTCGGCTCCGCCATCAAAGACTATTCCACAGCCAACAGCATCGTCCCGGCAACGGTGGAAGCCATCGCCTATTTCATCGTTGAGGCGGAGTGAAGAACGGGAAAACAAGGGGGCTAAAACTGGAGATGTGCAGCTTTGCTTTAACCGATGAGTTTTTACTTCCCTGTGTTTACTGGCGGAGAAATCAAGGTATATCAACGAAAACAAAGAGAACCATCCCCTTTTTCCCTATTTTGCCAATACTTTAAAGGAATGCCACGTTCCTATCAGATACTCACTCGGTGTCAGCTCCACGACAGTTGCGTGGCTTCCCTTCAAGGTCTTCTGGAACCATGCTTCTTCCCGGTAATCCAGGTTATCATCCAGAAAGCAAACCACACCAAGTGGGCTGGACGAGTCCTTCTCAGGTGTCATATTGATGGACAAAGGGAGCGCGTACCCGTCTGAAAGGCGAATGATCTGTCCTTTATATTCGAAATCCTGGCCAGACAGGCCAGTATATGAACGGATTAACCGCTTGCTGACAACGTTCAGGTCATTGTCCAGCTTAATGGCATGAAGACTGCCTTCACCCAGAACCGCAAGCGGAAGGGCAGTGACTCCCTCCATTATAAACAAGGTGATTTCATTCTCACCTGTTCTGAGCGCGCCAAAGGGGATACCTGGGAAGACGGGGACAATACTCTCAGCCGGACTGTCACCTTCTTTCCAGCCTCGGAACGCCTTGATGTTTCCCGCATTGTCAATGACGGCGATTTTAATCAGTTTACCATGGGTGAGATAAAGCCACTCACCGTTTCCAATATCAAATGTATTGGGCGCGTTTTCTCCACTTGAATATCCAGGCGTAGTCAGCAGGTCAATCAGTTTCCTATTATTGATCTCTTCTGGCGTCTCCTTCCCTGGTTCGACACAGAAGGCCGTCCTTCTATTTTCCTTATTTGACCATCCGGCGGCAAGAATCCCATTGCGGAAAGGCATGATCGTGCAATTGGGCATATCAAGCCATATTTCACCACTGACTTTAATATCTTCTGAGATAAAGTATACGTTCATACCCTGTTGGCCGGAAAAACTGGCTACCACGACAACAAAGGAACCATTGGGCAGGCGGAGGAACTTTGACGCATAGCTGTTGCCAGGGAACTTTAGGATTTCCTTTGGCTTGCTGGTTTTTCCTTTATCAGTGATGGTCAGGTACTTCACTCCGGTATTGGTGTCCACATACAGCAGCCCCGCCGTTTTTTCATCCACCTTGAAAAATTGAAGTCTACCATAGTTTTTGATGAGGCCGCTCTTTTCAACCAGCGTATCGCGGTGGCGGACAGTAACGTCAAATATGGTTTCCTCATTGAGGATACCATTCCTATTGATAAAGATGCCTTTTGGTATAACCAGTTTGCATAACTCAGGCTGGCCGGCAGGCAGACCGGTTTTCTTCCTGAGCAGGAAATCCGCGCGGTTCTCGTTCGCGTTGGCATGGATGTCCATCCAATCCAGCGGGATCTTCTTTGTGCCGATCAGGAGGTATGGAAGGGTTTTACCTTTCAGGCGAATTTCTGTATTGGCAACCAAGGCCACCGCGCTGTTCACTTCTGTAACTTGCTGGAACGTTATCGGCTGCAAGCCGGCTTTCGGCACGATGCGGGCACTGAAAGAGGCAATCTTTTCATCATCAGCAATGTGGATGTCCTGGATGCTGACGCCGGTGAACTGTCCGGAAAACCCATAACTGGATGGATAGGTGTTTGGCGTGAATTCCTCCCCGTCCCTGAAGAGCAGCGGCTTGTCAATGTCAGAGGCAGTGCGGGCAGCTTCCCAGTATCCTTTTTTGACCGACTCAATCAGTTTCTTTTCAGTTCCATTATTGTTATATTTGAATCCAGACTTGCTCTCTTCGGCGTTGATCCGTAAAATACGAAAGCCGCCTGTTTTGGAGCGGTCGACGGATGTGTCATACAGGCTTCTGCCAAGAAGCGAGTTGTTGCCGGTTTCGGTGATGTACTCCACCGCAAAATACTCCGACAGCGGGGAGGTGTACTCAGGAAAAACGATGGCCATATCACCAGCTTCACTGGCCGGACGCAGCGAAACATCCAGCGGGCCTTCCGTCACGATGTAGACGTTTTCCATCCAGCCAAGCATGAGCTTGGTAAAAACATTGTAATCGCCTCTGTTGTCCATCATCATATCGGGTGTCCACATGCCGCCTTCCTTGTAAAAAACGCCGCCATCCCGGTCATAAAGGTCCGGCAGCCGGAAGAAATGACCAAACTCATGAAGGATGGTTTGCATCATATTGATATGGTCCATGGATAACTGCATAAACCCAAGCTGGTTCACCGCCATGTTATCGACAGAAGCCATTTTCTTATATGAGTAGACAAAATTATACCACATGCTTTGGTATCCGCCAGGAATATCCGTGACATATAGCAGGGAAACAGAATCTATCACCCCGTCTTTGTTGCTGTCGTAAATGCTAAAATCAACATCCTGGTCATAGTATGATAACGCTTCCTGCAAAATCTCGGGGGGGCCGCCGTTCTTCTCATAGTACTTGCGATCGTGAGCCGCGGTAAACCATCCCAAAACATCCCCGTCCAACTGAAGCCGTCCATACGAAGCCCTGTCAAAGTATGCCCGCAATGATTCATAAGGATATATCCGTGTCTCATATGCCCACACGGGTTTGCCGTCGATACCAAAGAAAAACTTCTGCAAGTTGTCTGCAGACATATCCCACTCCAGATTCTTATGTGAGTAATCCGGGAAGTCAACCAGAATAAAAAGCGGTTTTACCACACCCAGTGATGGCAGGGTTCCTCCTTCCCCTTTGGGAAGATAACGTTGGGATGGTTCGGTTATCACGGAGCCGTTGATATGAAAATTCGTGATAAACTCATTGTCGGCAAGTGCGCAACTTGAAAATACGGATAAGAAAACAACGACTCCTAAAAACCAGTACAGCTTTCTCATGGAATGGCCTCCTATTTGTTGATGCTGGATAAACACAGAGCAAAACCGGGGACGTTTCTCCGTGTTTCCTCGAAGCTCCCTTTGCTGCTTCTCTTTTCCGTTTCTCCAAATATTTGCGCTTCAGTAAATGCCTGTCAGTCTGCTTTTATCTTACTATGTAAAGAGATTTTAATCAATCGGCATTTAGTAAGAATTGATAGTAAAAAGGAGAACTGTCCCGTAAGGGAAACAAAGGATACATCTCTCTTTGTTTTCATGTTCCGATACCCTTTCTTACCCTTGCCATGCCGGTGCCGGTGAGGCGGACAACTTGATTCAGACCGTTGCAGGGACAGTTACCCCTGTTTCCTGTTGTATGATAGTTCCATAATTTGTTATGAAAACACAAGAAAGCAGTCCCCGGACTCCTGCATCATCTGAAACACGCAGGCAAGACGTCTGGTATTGACGCGGTCACGGCCAGTCCAGGGCGAAAAAGCAGAGGAAATCGTCTGCTTTTTAATATTCTTCTGTTTTCTGCTGCAAACACAATCCGGCTGCGACTCCTTGCCGGTATTTGCGATCAGGCAGATGGTTTATAGCAGCTTGCCGTCCCCGATGTTTATACCGTGTTCTCATACATTTCTAATCCATATTCTATTGAAAGGAGCCATGCGTTGCAGATAATGAAGAAGCAAACGTTCGTGAGGCGCTCCAAAGCAGAAAGGGCTGGCCCATGTCCATTGATTTTGACCTGACAAAATACCTGAACCAAGGTGCGGAACGGCTCGTTCAGAACATCCTGAAAACAACGCTGCACAACCCGAGGGAGACAGCCTTCCTGGGCCGATACCACGCCGCCCAGCGCGGCATGGAAAAGCGCCGCATGGCGCTGGAAGCGGAAGGCCTGCACATCCCGATGTTCCTCATCGCAAGCATTGCCAACACCTGCAATCTTTTCTGCAAGGGCTGCTACGCGCGCGCCAACGGACGGTGCGGGGAGAAAGGCGGCGTCCCCCTGCTTGACGCGTCCCAGTGGGGGGACATCTTCACCCAGGCAGAGGAGGCCGGCATCCCGTTTATCCTGCTGGCGGGGGGTGAGCCGATGATGCGGCCGGACGTGCTGCGCGCGGCGGCGAAGAAAAGGAACATCCTCTTTCCGGTCTTTACAAACGGCACGCTCATAGACGGGCCGCTGCTTTCACTTATGGGCAGGCATCGGAACCTTGTGCCGGTCGTCAGCATGGAGGGCGGGGAGGCGGCGACGGACAGCAGGCGGGGCAGGGGCTCCTTCAAAAGGATACAAGCCGCGCTTGATGCCATGCACGGGAAGAAACTGCTGTACGGCGTGTCGCTGACCATCACGACGGAAAACCGTGCGGAAGCCATGTCGGAGGATTATATTCAATCCCTGTATCAAAAAGGGTGCAGGCTGGTCTTTTTCATCGAGTACGTGCCCGTCGCGCCCGGCACCGAAAGCCTCGCCCCAAACGACGCGGAGCGGCTTTTGATGGAGGAGGCGCAGAGCGCTTTGCGCGGGCGTTTCCCGGGGATGCTCTTCCTCTCCTTCCCGGGGGATGAGAAGCACATGGGCGGCTGCCTCGCGGCC
The DNA here is from genome assembly GCA_963169565.1 of Bacillota bacterium. Lineage (GTDB taxonomy): Bacteria > Bacillota > Clostridia > Christensenellales > Aristaeellaceae > UBA6115. Next base: position 23,427 of record CAUJDI010000039.1, read on the forward strand.
GGGCGCGGGTTCTTTCACATCAATGAATACGGGGCGGCCGAGCCCTGCCCGTTTTCCCCCTATTCAGACATGAACCTGCACGAGCATACCCTGCTGGACGTGCTGGGTTCCCCGTTCTTTCGTCAGGTGCGGGAGCTGAACGCGCAGGGGGAGGCGCACCCGGGCGGCTGCGCGCTGTTTCATCAGGAAGCACGGGTCAGGGCGCTGCTGTCCCCCAGAAAAACATAAGCGGCGGTCAGGCGCACAGCTGCGCCTCCGGAGAAACCCGAAGGGGGATCAGAGCGCATATTTCCCCTCATAACCTGCAATTTTTAGGAAAACCCTTCCGGTCCTTGCCATGAACGGATGGTCAGGCCGTTTTTCTGTATCCTCATAACGATGAACAGGCAAGGGATCCCCCTCCTCAGGGAGAAAAGATAAAACCTGTTCCCGATGGCTGTCCAGCTGCCCGCGGCAGAGAACACGATCCCCGCCGGCGACCTGTCCCCAGCTTTCATGGAACACTGGGTCCTGGAGAGCGAGAAGATCAGCGGGGACTGATTCTTCGCCATACAGCTACGGCCATGGGACGCAGGGGTGCAGTGCCTGTGTCCCATGGCCTTTTGGCATGTCTCCCGGATGCCGGGTATCTTGAGTTCTTCCGGCCCGGTGAAAAAGGGAGGTGTCTGCTTTGCCCCCGCAATCCGTTTTCCTCCTGAATCCGCCTTCTGCCAAAACCTGTTCACTTCCTGCAGAGCGCGATGGCGGAGCCCCTGCGGAGATCCCTCTTGACCCGGAGCGTCAGGGCAACTTATACTATTACAGGACATAGTTTGAATAAATGACGGAGTTCTTTCACGGCTCATTCCAAGACCTGCCCGACCATCCTTATCCTGATACCGACCGCTGACTGCCATTGCATGCCCCGTTTCAAACCAGCTTTACCCGCTGCGGCAAGAGAAGAATAGGAGATACAATGCGATGAAACGATATGAAGCTCGTTCCCGCATACTGCTGCCGTTCAGAAGGTTTCTGTGCCTGCTGGCGTCCGCCTGCCTGCTGTCCTCCGCTTTTCCGGCAGGGGCCTCCCTGAGCGAAGGGATACCATTGGCGATTGGGGAGGTCGTCACCTTCGGGCATTACGAGCAGGACAACCGGACGGGCAACGGGAAGGAACCCATCCGCTGGATCGTGCTCAACGAAAAGGACGGCTGGGTGTGGCTGCTCAGCGAGAAGGTCCTGGACTGCAAGCCCTACAACGCCCAATATAAGGAAATCACCTGGGAGACCAGTTCGCTGCGCGCCTGGCTGAACGGGGAGTTTCTCAATGCCGCCTTCACCCCGCAGGAAAAGAGCGCCATTCTGACAAGAAATATCAAGAATATCGCGAATCCTTATGAAGGGACCTTCGGCGGGCGGATCACCAAGGATAAGGTGCATCTGCTGAGCATCCGGGAGGCGGAGGGTTTCGGAAGCGACGAAATGCGCAGGGCCCGCTACACAAGTTATGCGAAGGCCCGAGGGACGGATGACTTTTATGAACTTGGTTACACCAATTGGTACCTGCGCTCGCCGGGCAGCCACGATGAATATTTGCTAAACAAGTCCTCTTCGGGCGCCGCGGCATATGTGGATTATTATGGTGCAGTCAGTACCAGAGGCGTGGAGTGCGATGACCCCGGCGGCGTGCGCCCCGCGATATTCGTGGACGCAAGCCTGGTCACCGTCAACCGCGGAGTGATGGAATCCATAGCGTCTGACATTCCGGATCCAGTCCAGCCGCCTCCAAAATCAGACGCGAAAGGCCTGAAGGCCGGTGACATCGTGGCCTTCGGGCATTATGAACAGGACAACAATACCGCCAACGGCAAGGAGCCTGTCCGATGGATCGTACTGGCGACAGAAGAGAGCAAGGCACTCCTGATATCGCAGATGAACCTGGACGCGATGCCCTACAGCTATACCAGACGATCCGTCACCTGGGAGACCTGTTCGCTGCGCACCTGGCTGAACAGTGAGTTTCTCAGTGCCGCGTTCACGCCGGGGGAGCAGAAGGCGATCCTGAGTGAAACAATATCCAATGAAGACAACGCCACTTTTGGCACCGCAGGCGGGCGAGACACAAATGACAGGGTATTCCTTTTGCGCATCTCGGCGGCATTGGGGCAGTTCAGCAGCGACAACGCGCGCAGGGCGAAGAACACCGCCTATGCGCAGGCGCGTGGAGCAGGCGATTATAAGGGTTATGGCTACTGGTGGCTGCGCTCGCCAGGCGACGACGTCGATCGGGCGGCGTATGTAAGCACTGACGGAACCGTCAACGACATCGGTTTCTTCGCCGACGACAGGGAAGGCGCTGTCCGCCCCTGCGTCAACATTGACATGGATCTGCTTGCCAACAACAGCGGAACGCTGGTATCCGACACTTCGGGTTCCGCGGACACGGTCCAGCCGCCCCCAAAGTCGGACGCGAAAGGCCTGAAACCCGGTGACATCGTGACCTTCGGGCATTATGAGCAGGACAATAACCTGTCCAACGGCAAGGAGCCCATCCGATGGATCGTGCTGGCATGGGAATGGGATACCGCGCTGGTGATCTCGGAAAAGAACCTGGGCCTCCGGCCATATGATTCGAACGGCGCGTCCAGCACCTGGGAGACCTGTTCGCTGCGCGCCTGGCTGAACGGGGAGTTCCTCAGCGATGCCTTCACCGCGCAGGAGCAGAAAGCCATCCTGGCGATCCCACAGAAGGTTGAGGACAATCCCGTATCCGGCGCCGATGGCGGGCGCGACGTCACCGACAGGGTCTTCCTGCTGAGCATCCCGGCGGCGGAGGGGAAATTCGCCGAAGACAGCGACCGGCTCTCCCGGAACACGGCCTACGCGAAGGCACAGGCAGAACCAACCGTCATCGGGGACACCAGCGGGTGGTGGCTGCTGTCCGTCGGCGCTTCAAACGCTTTGGCGGCCTTCGTCGACAGGGACGGGTCCGTCGACGTGTTCGGCGAACGGGTGCAATATCCTTTCATGGGCGTCCGTCCCGCGCTGTGCGTCAGGACAGACCCGCCGCTTCCCGGCCAGTGAACGGGGAAAGGGAAGATTCCGGGCATCTTTGTTTGTCATTATTGCGAAAATGAAAGCATAGGAGCCTCTTTGCTTCTGCAGATTGAAAACTGTCCGCTTTTATGGTATATTGAATGCAGGGGATGAAGTTCTCCCATGGCACAGGCCAAAACGCTTTCAGCTGATAACTTCTACTGTCGGAGAAGTTATCATTTTTTTATTCAGGAGGACTCATGTCGTTTTACAGCATCCTGTACCCATCCAGGGAACTCCATGAACAGCCCAGGTGCCAGGAGAAACCGGAGTGTTTCGCCAATTTGAACCTTGACCAGGTATTCAGGCCAATCCTGAAGGCAAAGGAAAGGTACGGGCTGGACAGCTTCTTTTACTCTCCTCTGCTGGATCCCGCTACCGTCACATACAGGCAGCAAGTATCGTCGGAGCTAGAAAACGGCGAGCTGCGCAATGTCCTTGGTATGTTCTCAAGGGATGCCTACGACCTGGACCGTTCCCTGGATGCCGTTCGGAGCATGATGTCCTCGGGCGATCCCTGGCACAATACCTTTGTGTCAAGAGGCCGTTTCCTGGATTATGCCGAGCGCTACTGCCGGTCCCTTACACAGCTCTCACAGCGTCTTGCCTCCTTTTCCCTTGTTTCCGACGGCCTGCGCGGTTTCGCGGAATATCTGGGCGATTACCTCGGCTCGGCCGGCTTTCAGGAGTTGGATCGATGGGTGAAAAAGCTGCGCAAAGGGTTCTCTGAACTGCAGTATTGCATGCTCATCCGCAGCGGGACGATCAAAGTGCGAAGGTACGAAGACCAGGAGGACTTGTCGGCCCGGACACTGGAGATCTTTGACAAGTTCCGCCAGGGCGAGGCAGCCGATTACCGGCACAAGCTCAGCGAGGAGCCGCATGCAGCCCATGTGGAATCCGCCGTGCTGAACATGCTGGCGCAGGTCTTCAAGGAAGAGTTTGCAGACCTGAATGAGTTCTGCTCAGCCTGCTTTTCCTTTGACGACCCGGTCATCCTGCGCTTTTCCCGGGAGGTCCAGTTTTTTCTGTCCTGGCTCGAATACGTCACGCCCTTGCGCGGCGCCGGGCTTCCATTCTGTTACCCCCGGATGGCGGCGGTGACAGAAAACATCCTGTCAGAAGACTTCTTTGATATAGCGCTGGCTGCCTTGATGCCGGGGGATATCGTCACCAACAGCTTCACCCTGGATTACGCCGAAAGGATCATCGCCATTACCGGTCCCAACCAGGGGGGGAAGACGACTTTTGCCCGGGCATTCGGGCAGCTGTTCTACCTTGCGTCATTGGGGCTGTGCGTTCCCGGAAGACGCGCGGCGCTTTTCCTGCCTGATCATATCCTTACCCATTTTGCAAGCGAGGAAGACCTGTCAAAGCAGGACGGCAAGCTCCAGGATGACCTGGTACGGCTGCACGGTCTGCTCACAAGCGCCACATCCAGGAGCGTTGTGATCATCAATGAGATCTTCTCCTCGACCATGCTCACCGATGCGATCTCCCTCAGCCGCAGGATGATGGACGCTCTGGCTGCCCTGGATGTGCATGGCGTGATCGTCACCTTCCTGGACGAGTTGGCGCAGCATGGAAATGAAACGGTCAGCATGATGAGCACTGTGGCTGAGGACGCGCCGGAGAGGCGGACGTTCAGGATCATCCGAAAACCGCCGGACGGGCTGGCTTACGCGATGTACATCGCGATGAAGCACGGGCTGACCTATGAGCAACTGAACAGGAGGCTGAAGCGTGAAAGCTAACCTGATGTTCCATGACAGGGACCTTGATCTGAAGGCAGAGCCCGTGTTCGGGAAAAGCGACCTGATGGCCGACCTGGAATTGAAGAGGCTGCTGTCCGCCATGTCAGGGGATGACAAACTGATTGCCCAAGCCTGTGAAACCGCCCTGTTCTGCCCGCTGACAGACAATGAAGGGATCCTTTACAGGCAGGCGATCCTCCGTGACGCGATGGAGAACAGTGAAACGGTGCGCAGCTTGTATAAGGTATGCCTGGAAACAGAGGCGCTGCGGCGGGGTTCCTGGCGATGGCTGTCCACCTATTACCTGTCAAGCACTTATAACAGCTCGATCGAACTGCTTTCCCTGTATACGGCAAAACTCATGGATCTGCGCCTGATTGCCGACAGGACGTCATCCGCCTTTCATTCGGAAGGATTCCTTCGCCTCTTCGCTTTGATGAAAAGCGAGTTGTCTGACGAGTATTTCGCGTTGGTCCGGGAGCATCTCAAGGACCTGAAAGACAAGGACGGAACGATGATCAGCGCCAGGTTCGGCAACTGCCTTCAGGGGGTTTCCTATGTCCTGCGGAGGAAGAACCGGAAGGGCTTCTGGCGGCGCTGGACCTTTGCCCCTTCCTATACCCTTGCGCCCAGGGATGATTCCGGCGCCACGGACCTGAGCAAACGCAACGACCGCGCCATCAACGAAGCCACCAACGCGCTGGCGCAGGCGGCTGAGCATCTGCAGAGCTTCTTCAACATGCTGCGCGCTGAACTGGCCTTCTATATCGGGTGCCTCAACCTGCGGGATGCCCTGGATCAAGCGGGCGCCTCCCTTTGTATTCCGAATTTGGGCCAGTCTGAAAGCCGGATGCGTTCGTGGAAAGATCTTTACGACGTCAGCCTTGCGCTCCTGGGCGCAGGCGAAGTCGTCAGCAATACCCTTGAATCTGATAAACGCCTGTACATCATTACCGGCGCGAACCAGGGCGGCAAGACCACCTTCCTGAGGAGCCTCGGGCAGGCCCAGTTGATGGCGCAGTGCGGGATGCCGGTGGGAGCAATGTTCTTCTCCGCTCCGGTTCGGCTGGGGCTCTTTACCCACTTCAAGCGGGAAGAGGATGTTTCCATGAAGAGCGGAAAACTGGATGAGGAGCTTGCCCGGATGAGCAGGATCTCCGACCACCTTCGCCCCGGCGCCTTGGTGTTGCTGAATGAATCGTTCTCAGCGACCAATGAGCGCGAGGGATCTGAGATCTGCGGTCAGATCACGCGCGCCCTCAGGGATAACGAGATAGAGGTCTTCTCGGTGTCCCATCTGTACGCTTATGCCGTTTCCTTCTCGGGAGATCCGGACGTTCAGTTTCTGCGTGCGCAGCGGCTTGACAGCGGCGAGCGCACGTACAAGATCCTGCCCGGAGAGCCGCTGGTCACCGCTCACGGCGATGACCTGTACAGGAAGATATTTATGGCTGAGGAAACAGAATCAGCGACGTCTTGACTTCAGCCTGACGTGAGGGGTCCCTGGCAGGGATGAATCCATGCTGATGATCACTTCATGCCGGATTTGAGTCGTACCGATACGCGCCCAATACCCATGATGTCACTCCGGAAAAGGACTGCCTGTTAAAGAATAGACGGCGCATATCCGATTTGATATCTGCTTCCTTTCCCGCCCCGGCCATACCGATCGCGGTGAGGCGGGCGGTCCGGTTCGGCGAGACACAGGGAGTCGATGGCCTGCCGGTTTTTCGTGCAGGCCATCCACTGGTCATGGTTTTGACAATCCGGATGTCTTTATGGAATCACTGTGATGACAAACTCGGCGATGACGCCGCTTCCGTCTTTCGCGGCCGCTGTGATTGTGACGGTTTTCACTTCGCTGACCTTCTTAGCAGTCACGTTGCCCTTGGCGTCCACGGTGGCAACAGATTTGTCCGAAGTGCTCCAGTCAAGCTTCAGGTTGTCCGCATTTTCCGGCAGAACCGTTGCCTTCAGCGGCGTTTTATTGCCTGCCCCGACCGTATCCTCCCCGCTGATGATGATCCCTTTCACAAGGCTGGCCACGTTCATTTCACAGGCCGCCTTGATTCCGCTTCCGTCAGCGGCAGTCGCCGTGATCGTCGCTTTCCCTTTTTTCAGCCCGGTCACCAACCCGTTTGCGTCAACCGAAGCGACTTTGGCGTCCGAACTCTTCCAGACAACGCCCGGCCAAGGATTCTCAGGAGAGGTTATTACGGACAGTTGCCGGGTGACATCGCCGGTCGCAAGGTCGATCACGACTCTGCCCTTGGTGACGTTTTCATCGTTGAGCATAACGGTGACTTCCTGTACCGGGTCCACCGCGGTAAAGGAAATGTTGGTTTTCCTTGCATAATTTTCCGCAGCGCTGCCCTGGACCCCCCAGATGTTCACCCTGTAACTCCCGTCAAACATCGCGGTTTTGTTGATGCTGGTCACGCTTTTGGGAATCACCGCTTTCTCCAGGCTTGGACAGCTGGAGAACGTGCCGTACGGCAAACTTTTCAAGCCTGATGAAAGCACGACCGACTCTAGTTTCTCACAATTGGAGAAGGCGCCGTATCCGATTTTCTTCACGCTGTTGGGAACGACGAGCGACTTCAGGTTCCCGTTATTGCCAAGGCCCGACGTACCGATGTATTCCAGGCCGAAAGGCAGGGCGATGCTTTCAAAGGCGCACGCGGACAAGGCATAGTCCCCGATGGATTTCAATGATGGGGGCAGAATGATCTCCCTCAGATTGGAACACAGGAAGAAGGTGTTCTTCCTGATTTCCGTCACGCCCTCCGGGATGCGGATGCTTTGAAGTGCTTCGCAGCCTCCGAACGCGCTTATCCCGATAAAGACGATGGTCGAGGGCAGATCAACGCTCATCAGACCGTAACAATTATTGAAGGCACCGTCTCCGATGTGGGTCACTCCTTCCGGGATGATGACGCTGCTGATCTCACCGGCGCCAAAAAACGCGCCGTTCCCGATGGACCTGACAGGATGGCCCTCGATCTCAGGGGGGATACTGATGTCGCCCTGCCCGCCGGAATAACCGGTGATGGTCGAGGTGCCGTCCTGTTCCAGCCGGTACTCAAAACCTTCGACGGTTTCCTCGGCGAAGGCGGATGCTGACGCCGCCAGCAGCATGGACAGCAAAAGCAGCAATGACAAGAAACGCTTCATGCAATACACCCGTCCTTTCATATTCTTCTGTCTGCGGGTCACAGTTCTGATCGTCCACCTTGTCAGGGCAGCCGGGACATTCCCGGATCCTCCAAATTCACTGAAGGTCTCTGCGGGCCTGTTGTCATCTATGTTATAGTATACCTGACCAGATCTTTCAATGACTTATTATTTGTGGGACCCATGGGATGGGGTGGGGACAAGGAAAACTGACAGGATAATCCATTATTTCATATGCCTGTCACTTTTCCGTCCCGGCCCTGCCGATGCCGGTGAGCCGGCTGATCCGGTTCGGGGAACCTAAGCTCCGCATATATTGGATATATGTCACGCAATGATTCCGTAGCCTGTTTATTGGCAATCTCAAGTGTCATTTCCCGTCTATCTGACCGGGGAATTTGTACTGAGAGCCTGTTTGGTTTAGTATGGACACAAACGATGAGGGGAGGCCTGTTCATGAAGCGCATCATCCCGGTCCTGGCGGTCCTTCTCCTTCTTGTCACCGCCTGCGCGCCCAAAGCAGCGGACCAGGGCGCGGACGCCGTATCCGCGGCGACGCTGGCCCGGTACAGGGAGAACGAGATCACCGGGTACCAGGGCGCGCGGCTTGACCCGGCCATCGGCCCCCGGGACAACTCCATCAAGGGCATCCAGCAGGTGGACATCGCGGGCTATGCACTTTCGATCGGCGGCCTGGTGGACAATCCGGTCACGCTGACCTATGAGCAGGTGCGCTCGCGCAAACCCCATGAGCGGCTGGTCACCCTGCACTGCGTGGAGGGCTGGGACGCAACGGTGCTGTGGAAGGGCGTGCTGATCGATGACCTCATCGGCCTGGCGGGCGCGAAACCGGAGGCGGTGACGGTCATTTTCGGTTCCGTGGACGGGTACACCACGTCCCTTCCGCTGCAGGTGGTCCGGGAGAAGGGATTGATCCTGGCCTACGGCGCCAACGGGCTGGACCTGCCCCCGGCCATGGGCTATCCCTTCATCGTGGTGGCGGAGGACAAACTGGGCTACAAATGGGGCCGGTGGGTCAGCAGCATCACCCTGTCGGACGATGCCGATTACAGAGGCTACTGGGAGAACCTGGGCTATTCCAATGAGGCGGATATCATACCGTAACACACAGCATATTATAAAGCGACGCGTTTCTCTGTTTTTGTGAACCTGTGCTTTAGCCCCGGTTATGCCGGTGCCGATGAGGCGGCCGGTCTGGTTCAGCGGAACGTCCCCTATGTGAATCCGCTCGATCCGGCATATACATGCCCCCCCACATTCGCCTTTTTTTGTGCCCCAACTGGTTGAAAGTCAACACCCCGCCCGCAGAATGTCTGCCTCGGTTGACAGGCGCCTTTTCCCGGGGCTATACTTTTATCAGCAGGCTGGAAATGAATGCCGGGAGGAACGCGCGCGGAGCAGAACAGGGCGTTTCATGAAAACACGTTTTCTGTCTCTTTTAGGCACCATCATAAACCCCAGGCGATACGCGGGAAACCGTTCTTCGCCCGGGGTTTTTTGACCTGCCACCGCCCTGCGTCACAGCCTGCCCCGGGAACAGCCGTCCGGATTGAGCGGCCCCATCAAAGACAGTAAAAGAGAAAAGAGGAAAGCATATGAAGAGGTCCGGCATCATCCTCCTGGCCCTGCTGATGGCGCTGCTTCCGGCGTTCATCCTGCCGGGGTCTGCGCTGGAAGAGGGAAAAGTCTATACCGCGGGTGACTATGATTACATCCTCGACTCCTCCAGTAATCTTCCCGAAGCCGGAGTTATCATCACCGCTTATCACGGCAAGGAGGCTGACCTGGTCATTCCTGAGTCTCTGGATGGGCACCGTGTTAATGTCATCGGGGAAAAAGCTTTTCAGGGGAACACCTACATCAAAAGTGTTAAGATTCCTGACAGTGTCGTTCTGATCGGGCCTCAGGGGTTCTCCCAATGCAACAATCTTAAGTTCCTGACCCTGGGAGGAAAGGTCCAGGTCATCGGGAAGTATGCGTTCAACCGCTGCAACAGCCTCGAGTCCGTGATTCTCCCAGACAGCGTGACCAGCGTTGAGACAGGCGCTTTTTCCTACTGCAAAGCGCTTCAAAGCGTAACAATTGGCCGGAACAATGAGCATTTCTACGGCAGCAATCCTTTTGTCGGCGACGTTTCCCTTAAGGAAATCATCCTCCCTCCCAACCACCCGACGCTCTATCTGATGAACAGCATGCTGTTTGAAAAGGCAGAGGAAGGCGTGACGTTGGTGCTGGGTCTCTCCGCAGTGATCAAGGGCGAACTGACTATACCAGAAGACCCGAGCTGTATCGGGAACGACGCGTTCAACTCCTGCGGCGGCCTGATTTCCGTGCGGATTTCGAATAGCGTTGTCAAGATCGGCACCACATCGTTCGCCAACAACCCCAACCTCACGTCCATCCTGATCCCGCCCGGCGTCATATACATCGGCGGCGGCGCTTTTGCCGGTACCGGCATTATGAGCGCAGTGATCCCGGAAGGGGTCAAAAGCCTTGAACACGGGTTGTTTGCTGACTGCCGGAACCTGAAAGAAGTCACCCTTTCGGAAGGACTGGAAGAAATCAGGGAATATGTCTTTTCCGGCTGTGTCAGCCTTACCAGCCTGCTCATTCCCATGAGTGTGAAGTATTTCGGAGAAGGGGCATTTGACCAATGTCCTGCCAAACTGATTGTCTACGCGGGTTCGCCTGGCGAGGAGTACTGTATAAATACTATGAGAATTTTCGAACGCTTATTCGGCAGCAAGGTGGAATTCTAATACATGCCGGGATGGGATGATTCTCCGGCGGCCTGCCAGGTTATGCGGCGGGCCGGAGTCCCCTGTGCTGTCCCTATTTCCTCATCATCACAGAAAACGCGGTGACCGAAAAAACGAAGCGTTTTCTCTATGTCCGTCAAGTCGGTTCTATTGATGAAACCGCCGTCAGCCCAACCGCAGCCTCATGACGAGGGATTTCTCCAGTCCCCTGTACACCTTGAATCCCTCCCCCTCATACAGGCTCTTTGGGCCGCGATAATGGCCGGCGTCGGTCTGCTCAAGGATACGGGGGTAGGCCTCGGCATACGCATAGCCGTTCTCCCGCGCGTCCGCGCAGGCGCGGCGCAGCAAAGCCCGCGCGATCCCCTGCCTGCGGAAACGGGCATCCACCACATAGCATACAAGAGAAACGATTTGGGCATCCTCGGCACTGAGGACGCGTTCATCGGTCATCAGCAGGGGGTACCCCGTCTTGGGCCCGGCATTGCACCACCCGATCACCTTGTTTCCGGAGTATGCCAGATACCCCCGCATCCGCCCGCCCAGGATGTTGTCGCGTGCCATGCCGCGGTTCTCCTCCCCGCTGATCTCCTCCCAACGCGGATCCTGCATGGTGTGGTAGAAGAACTGGCAGTAGCACGCCGACCAGTCCGGGTTGTCCCTGAACGCGTCCTGGTCAAAGAACGCCAGGAAATCCTCCATCCGGCTCACGTCCAGGGGCCTGATGTCCGGTCCCATGTCAACACCTCTTTCACAGGCGGGGCCGGTTGTCTGCCGGACCGCTTCTTCTTCCCTGTTCACGGGGGGGATATTAAAGGGGTCCCGGCATGCCGTTCACGGGCATCCAGTCCCCATGCCCCGCGTACTTCTCCGCCAGCATACAGTAGAAGGTGACCCACTTGTTCGCTTCCCCGGCCTTTCCGACCTTCCAGGGGCATTGCGTCGGCGTCCAGTCAAGCCTGAAGCGGCCCTCCCCATCCTTGCGGCTCTCAAGCACCTCCCAGGCGGCATGAAGCCTCGCGTCACTGCCGTACCCCATTCTGCTCAGCGCCAGGAGGATCTCCCACACGTTTGCCCGCCAGCTGACCGGGAAAGTATTGCGCCTGATGTCGTCATTGACAAAGCGCGTCAGGTCCTTCCTCTTAAAGATGCCGTGCCTGTCCAGAAAGTAATCGGCCAGCGCAAGGCAGCGACTGTGTGTCCAATACTCCGGCAGCTCCGCGAACGCCAGCAGCGCCTTGACAGAGCCGCGGATGCAGCTTTTTTCCGGCTTTCTGCCCGGCTTCTCATGCATGTCGCACAAGTATCCGCCGTCCGGCCGCATCGTATTGAGCATCAGGCCGATTGATCTCTGCACGTGCTCATCCCCGCGGTATCCAAGCCTGATCAAAGTCCGGATATCATACGCATACAGGCAGGAATAGTGCCCGTACCAGTCACCGTCCTCCCTTTGAAGCCCCATGTACCTTTCGGTGGCCTTCGCGACTTTCGGATGCGTCTTGTCCAGCCCCAGTTCGGCGCAATAGGACAGGCAGAAATGTGTTGTTCCGAAGCTGCCGTATTCCACGCCGTCGCCCAGTATCCGTCCGGGTGCATTGCTTCCAGCAGCTTCACAGCAGGCGCGGACGCGGGGATGGCGCGCTTTGCCTCAAGCGCTTCCGCGGACTTGCCCCTGTCCAGCAGTTCAGCAAGCGTCCTGAACCTTACAGACGGGTTTTCCGTTTCCAAAAGCCATTCGATGGGTTCCATATGTGTTCTCCTGAAAAGATAGAGGCGGAGAAAAAAGATACCTCATGATAATAGCATATATGGCAAGGCTGCTGTACAACATCGTCCGCACGCTGAAATCACGCCATTGACAAAGTATGTCAGGCAAAAACCTGACATAATGCTAATCGATAACAATATCACGGGGAACATGAATATATTCCGGGTCAAGGGATGAAATCCCTTGTCAGGGGGTCTGGGGGATGAAGTCCCCCAGATAACCCTTAACGTATCGTTATATCTGCTCCCTGCCCAGCCATTCCGCGATGTCGCGGTCCTCTTCCCGTTCGCTTTCCAGCAGGGTCCGCCCCAGGCCCTCGGGCGTGAAGGGGCAGAGGAGAAGCGCCGGGGCGACGCGGTCGGCGAGCTCCGGGTCGTTGGCGTCGGTGAAGCAGCGGGCCTCCTGCACGACGCCGTTCTGAAGCCGAAGCATCAGCTCCACCCCGCCCCAGGGGAAGCGGGCCTCCAGGGTGACATCAAAGCGGGGGGTCCTGCCGTAGGTCCACTCCCAGGAACGGTACTTTTCCGTCAGGGCGTGGACCTGGCCGGGGTCCAGCGCTTCATCGATCTCCCCGTACTCCGATTTCCCGTATTCCAGGGAGAAGGCCTCAAACAGGGCGGCTTTCAGGTAGGGGATGGTCATTTGGGGCGCCAGCGGCCTGAGGTTGCCCACGCGGGCGCGCACACTCTCCACCCCTTTCGCCTGCAGCTTGGCCTTGGAGGGCTGGAGGTAGCGTCCGAGCTTCATCATGTCCACGTCAAAGAGGATGGTGCCGTGGTGCAGCCCCATGGCCTGCGTCAGGCGGAAGGCGTTGCCGGAGAACTTGGCTCCGGACTCCTTCAGCACGATGTCGTTGCGTCCGGAGCTTTCGGTCTCGATCCCAAAAGTTTTCACCGCGCGCCGGATGACGTTCAGCTGGCGCGGCACGTCGTACAGCCCCTTGGGCATGATGAAGGAGAAGTTGAGGTTGCCCAGGTCGTGGTACACCGCCCCGCCGCCGGTGGAGCGGCGCACCAGGGTGCCGCCCTCCTCCTCCAGCTGCTGCGCGCGGCACTCCTTCCAGGCGTTCTGGCCGCGGCCGATGACAACGGTGTGTGCGTTCTGCCACAGGAACAGGGCGGGCTCCCCGCCTGAAAGCAGCAGGGCCTCCTCCAGGGCGAGGTTGCGGGCCGGGTCCGTCCCCGGGCTTTCCAGCAGGCGGTTGCTCATCATCGTCCTTTCAGGGCGGTTACGCGGGACTAAATTTTACTATTCCGGGTCAAGGGATGAAATCCCTTGTCAGGGGTCCGGGGGCGGAATGCCCCCGGATGTTCCCTTTTCCGTTCTTCTTCAAATAGTCGTTCTCTACGCAGTTTCTGTCACTTTTGGCAGAATCAAACGCCTCTGAGATTGTCCCGTACCTGCTCCATGACGGTGAAGTTACGTGTTGCCTGATGCCCGGGCAGGGGCAGCAGCCGCTCGCTGATGGCGTCGAGGATCCACTCCGGCTGCGGGAAGAAGGCGTCCTCCATCTCATGCGCCGGGGTGATCCAGTTGCGCGCGCCGACGACCACGGGCGGAGCGTCCAGGTAATCAAAGGCCAGTTCGGTGATGGTGGAAGCCATCTGACGCATCACGCTCCCGCGCTCGCAGGCGTCGCCGGTGATCACGATGCGGCCGGTTTTTTTAACCGACTCGATGACCTTGGTGTAGTCAAAGGGCACGATGCTGCGCGCGTCGATGACCTCGGCGGTGAGGCCGTATTTCTCCTTGAGCAGGTCGGCGGCCGGCAGGACGCGGTAGAGGGTGGCGCCGATGGAGAGGATGGTGACGTCGCTCCCCACGCGCTTCACGTCGGGGTCGCCGATCGTGATCTCATACTCCGCTTCCGGCACCCCGCCCGGATGGAAAAGCTCCGCCACGTCATAGATGCGCTGGCTCTCCAGGAAGATCACCGGGTCGGTGCCGTTGAGGGCGGACTGCATCAGCCCCTTGGCGTCATAGGGCGTGGCGGGGAAGACCACCTTCAGGCCCGGGATGTGCGCGGTGAGCGCGGACCAGTCCTGGGAATGCTGCGCGCCGTACTTGCTGCCCACGCTGAGCCGGAGCACCACGGGCATCTTTAACATGCCGGCGGACATGGACTGCCACTTGGAGAGCTGGTTGAACACCTCGTCGCCCGCGCGGCCCAGGAAATCGCAGTACATTAATTCCGCCACGGCGCGCCCGCCGGACATGGCATAACCCACTGCGGCGCCCACGATGGCGGCCTCGGCGATGGGGGTGTTGAAGAGACGGTGGTAGGGCAGGGCCTCGGTCATGCCGCGGTACACGGCAAACGCGCCGCCCCAGTCGCGCACGTCCTCGCCGAAGGAGATCAGCGTCGGGTCCTCATAGAACTTGTTGATGATGGGCTCGGCGATGCCGTCGCGCAGCTGGTAGACGCGGTTCTTGGCGACGGGCTTGCCGTCCCTGTCCAGGCCGAAGCGCTCCTTTTTGGCCAGCTGCTGGATGCGGGGGCACTCCTCCCTGGGCAGCAGGACTTCGGGCTTGCGGCCCGCGTCAAAGGCGCGGACCTTTTTGTTGGAGAACATCAGGTCGGCGATGTAGTCCGGCTCCCCGGCCATCAGCGGGATGCGGGGGGAGACGGCGTCGTCGATGGACAGCCTGAGGTTACGCACCATGTCCCCGCGTACCTTCTCCCAGACGGCGTCCAGCTCCGCCTGGCCGGCGATGCCGGCCTTGACCAGCTCCGCGCCGTAGGAGGCGATGCTGTCGGCGTTCTCCCACTCCTCCACCTCTTCCTTGGTGCGGTAGGAGCCGGAGTCGGACGGGCTGTGGCCGGAGATGCGGTAGGTGACCAGGTCCAGGAAGACAGGGCCGTCGGACTTCGCCAGGGGCAGCTTGCGCCGGTAAGCGTCGATGACGGCCAGGGGGTTGTAGCCGTCCACGCGCTCAGCATGCAGGGCGTTGGGCGCGATGCCCGCGGCGATGCGGGCGATCATGTCCATGCCCATCGTCTCCCCGGCGGTCTGGCCGCCCATGCCGTAGAAGTTGTCGTTGATGTTGAACAGGATGGGCATGCCGGTGAAGCCCTCGCCCCAGAGGGTGCGGATCTGGGCCATAGCGGACATCATCAGCCCTTCCCACACCGGGCCGCAGGACATGGAGCCGTCGCCGATGTTGCAGACGACCACGCCGGGCTTGCGGTTGCTGAGCTTGTACAGCGCGGCGCCGGGGGCGATGGAGCCGGATCCGCCCACGATGGCGTTGTTGGGGTAGATGCCAAAGGGCGTGAAGAAGGCGTGCATGGAGCCGCCCAGGCCCTTGTTGAAGCCGTTCTCACGGGCGAAGGTCTCGCACATCATGCCGTAGAGCAGGAAGTTGATGCCGTTCTCCTTGACGCTTTTACTGTCGTCGCGGATGGCCGCGTAGGTCTTGCCGCCGAAGAAGCCGCCCATGATGTCCTGAAGCTTGCCGTCCTCCAGGATCTCAACGCTGCGCAGCCCCTTGGCCAGGATCTCCCCGTGGCTGCGGTGAGAGCCGAAGGTGCAGTCGTCCAGCGTCAGCAGGTAGGCCGCGCCCACGTAGGCCGCCTCCTGGCCGATGCCCAGGTGGGCGGGGCCGGGATGGTTGTAGGGCACGCCCTGGTACTCGCCCTTGGTCTTGATGAGGTTGAGCATGGTCTCAAACTCACGGATATAACACATGTCCCGGTAAATGGACATGAATTCATGCTTGGTAAAGTTCTCCTGCTCGTCCCTGACGGATTTGGCGTACATGTTGACGGGGATGTCCGGGGTGGTCAGAACGCCTGGTTTGCGTACGTCCCTGGGGGAAACGGTCAGCTGTTTGCTCATGCTCTTTCTACCTCACTCATATTGAAAAACCGCTTCCCGGAGGATCTCACTGACAGTGGGATGCGGAAACACGATTTTCTTGATCCTGTCCAGGGTCATCCCGGCTTCGATCCAGGTGCCCGCGGCAACGATGAACTCCGACGCGTAGTTGGACAGCGCCTGGACACCCAGCACCTGCCGGGTCTTTTCATTGACGATCAGCTTCATGATGCCGGAGCCGCCCTCGTTCTCGGCCAGGTACCTGCCGGAGAAGCGCATAGGCAGCTTGACCACCTTGTAAGGCAGGCCCTTGCCTTTGGCGCTCCCCTCCGTTTCGCCCACGCTGGCAAGCTCGGGGTTGGTGTAGATGACCGCGGGAATGGCGTCGTAGCGCATCCTGTCGGAGATCCCCAGGATGTCGTTCACCGCCGCCTCCGCCTCCCGGTACGCGGTGTGCGCCAGCATGGAGTACCCGGTCACGTCCCCGGCCGCGTAGACGCCGGGCTGGTTGGTGCGCATCCGGTCATCCACGATGACGCCGCCGCGCTGGGTGAACACGTTGATGCTCTCCAGCCCGATGTCCCGGATGTTGGCGCGCCTGCCGATGGACAGGAGCACCAGGTCCGCCGGAGCTATGCGGCTCTCGCCGTCCTTCTCATAACGCACGCCGCCGGCCTCAATGGCAGTCACCTTCGCGCCCAGGTCAAAGACGACGCCGCGCTTCTCAAACTCCGCCTGAAGCAGTGAGACCAGCTCCGGGTCGTTCTCTCCGGCGATGTGGTCCAGCATCTCAATGACGCGCACCTTGGTGCCGATGGAGGTAAAATAGCTGGCGAACTCCAGCCCGATCACCCCGCCGCCGATGACGCACAGGCTCCGGGGCGGCTCCTTCAGCTCCAGAATTTCCCGGCTGGTGAGAACGTAGCCCCGCTCCAGCCCTTCCTTCAGCCCCGGGATGGGCGGGACGGCGGGGGAGGAGCCGGCCGCGATGAGCAGCTTTTTCCCAGTCAGAATCTGCTCTCCGGCGGATACGAGGTATCCCTCTTCATTCTTTCCCTGGATGGCTCCGCGCGCCTGGAACACCTCGACCCCGTTGGCCTTCATCGCGGTCCTGACGCCGCTGACCAGGGTTTTGACCACCTTGTCCTTGCGCTTCATGACCGTGCCGTGGTCGATCTTCAGCCCCTCCGCCGTGACGCCGTATTTGTCCCCGTGCTTCGCCCCATCATGGATCTTGGCGGAGTACAGCAGGGTTTTGGTGGGGATGCAGCCCTCGTTGAGGCACACGCCGCCCAGGGAACGCTCCTCGATGAGGGCGACCTTCAGCCCCGCGTGCCCGGCGCGTTCAGCCGCCAGGTAACCCGCAGGGCCGCCGCCCAGGATGATCAAGTCATAACTCATCATGTCTCTCCTAATCCGCCAGCAGCGCGTCGATGTGCTCCAGCGCCACGCACAGGTCCTTGAGGAACCGGGAGGCGGGCGCGCCGTCCACAGCGCGGTGGTCATAGGTGAGGGAGAGGCCCATGGCGGGGTAGACGGTGATCTGCCCGTTCACGGTGCGCACCCGCTCGACGGCGCAGTCCACCCCCAGGATGGCCACCTGCGGCGGATTGATGATGGGCGTGAAGGACTCGATGTCCAGCGTGCCCAGGTTGCTGACGGTGAAGGTGCCCCCGGTCAGCAGGTCCGGGTTGATCCCGCCGGACTGAGCGGCCGCGATGATCTCCTTGGCAGACCTGGAGAGCCCCAGCAGGCTTTTGGTGTCCGCATCATACAGCGAGGGGACCATCAGGCCGCGCGGGGTGTCCGTGGCGATGCCCAGGTGGACGCGGTCAAACAGGCGGATCCGGTCGCCCAGGAAGTGGGCGTTCAGGTCGGGATGCCGCTTGAGCACGCGCGATACGGCAAACAGGATCAGGTCGTTGATGGTGATGCCGTTCAGGCCCAGCTCGGCAGGGGCCTCCTTGAAGCGCGCGCGCAGGGCCAGCAGGCGCGTTGCGTCAAAGGAACTGTTGTGGGTCAGCTGCGCCATCGTGCTCAGGCTCTCCTGCATGGTTTTGGCGATGACGCGGCGGATATTGGAAAGCTTCACGTCCCTGAAGCCCTCTGTCGCCGGGGCGGCGGGCTTCTCCGGCGCTATTGGCTGGGCAGACGCTGCCGCCGGCGTTCCTTCCGGCATCCGCTCAAGCGTGCTGAAGATATCCCGCTCAATGACGCGGCCGTAAGGGCCGGTCGGGTCCGCCGTCGCAGGGTCGACCCCGAGGCGCGCGGCAGTCATCCTTGCCCTGGGGGATACGCCGGCAGCGGGCGCGACGGGTTCGGCAGGCTGAACGGGTCCGGTCTTCCCAGGCATCGCAGGCGCGGCTGGAGTCTCCGGAACCGCGGGGGCCATCTCTGCGGCGGGCGATCCTCCTCCCTGCGGGGCAAAGCCGGAAACGTCCTCGCCCGGATTGCCGATGACCGCGACGGTGGTCAGGACCGGGACGTCGTCATCCTCCTGAAAGAACACGGCCAGCAGGGTACCATCCGCCTTGGCGGTCTCCTCAAAGGTGGCCTTGTCCGTCTCATAGGTGAAGAGGATCTCCCCTTCCTTGACAGCGTCCCCCTGTTTCTTGTTCCACTGGGTGATGATGCAGCTTTCCACCGACTGCCCCTGACGGGGCAGGATGACAGGATGTGCCATGACGTTCCTCCTCAGGTCGAAGCCTGTCCAAAGACAGGCTCGGATTCAGTGCAGGGCGCCCCAAGCCGGTCGGTTCAATTGATGGGCTTCGCGTTGGCCAGGAGCAGCTTCTCCGCCTCCCCGTTCCACAGTCCGTTGGTTTTGGTGACCAGCTCGTGCAGCTGTGCGAACAGCGGGTCGGTCCTTC
Source organism: Bacillota bacterium (assembly GCA_963169565.1). Taxonomy (GTDB): domain Bacteria; phylum Bacillota; class Clostridia; order Christensenellales; family Aristaeellaceae; genus UBA6115. The sequence continues at coordinate 42,666 of CAUJDI010000039.1, forward strand.
CCTTTTCCTCAAACTCGTCGATCGCGGTCAACGGCAGGCTGATGTGTGTGTAGATCAGCTTTTTGCCGCCGGGGATCCTGGGCAGGTTGAGCGTGGTCTGGATGACCGCGTCCAGGCCGCCGATGTGGGTCACCAGGGCGGCGGGGTTGAGCAGGCCTGCGTCCATCAAACGGATCGCCTCGCGCATGTCGTCCACGTTGCCGTGGGAGGTCGCGCAGACATGGGTGCGGCGGTAGTGCACGTTGTAGAAGTTCATCGTCGCGGAGAATCCATGGTCGGAGGGGCCGGCGAAGAAGTTCAGGCAGCCGTCCAGCGCCAGGATCGCGTCCGCCTGCTCCACCAGCGGCTTGACAGGCGCAAAGCAGATCACGTCGTCAAAGCCCCGGCCGCCGGTCAGGGCGCGCAGGGTGGACGCCGGGTCCTCCAGCGATTTTGTGTTGACATAGTGAAGCGTTACCCCCAGTTCCCTGGCGTGCTCCACCGTAAAGATGGAGGCCGCGCGGTCAAGGCGCGCCTGGTCGATGTCGGTCACCACCAGGATGCCGGGCTTGCGGTCGCAGTGCAGCGCATAGTCGATCGCGCCCAGGCCCATCGGGCCAACGGAGGCCAGCAGCGCCAGCGCGCCGCCCTTGACGATGCCCATGTCGTGGACGTACTCGCCCTCGCGGGTGTGGTACATCGCGTGGAAAGACCCGATGATGCAGGAATAGGGCTCGGTGAGGGAGCCCAGGAAATACACGTCGGAATGATAGGGCAGCAGGCAGTCCATGATCAGAATCTCCTGCGGGATGCTGACGTACGTGGCGTCGCCGCCGCAGTCGCGGTAGGAATACCCGGGCGCCAGCAGCGAGCCCTGGTAGAGGTGGGCCGGCTGGATGACAAAGCCTTCGCCGGGCTTGAACTTGTGCGCCCAGTTCCTGCCCACCTTGACGATGCGGCCGCAGAACTCATGCCCGATGATCGTCGGGTTGACCGCCACGTCATCCGGGACGCGCACGTGCTCGGGACCGATCATGCTCGCCTTGTAGCTGCTCATGCAGATGCTGTCGTTGACCACCTCGCAGATGACGCTGTCATCCGTCTCGGGGGACAGGTCAAAGGTCTCCAGCCTCAGGTCGTTCTTGCCGTATATCCGGACTGCCGTTGTTTTCACGGTATGATCCCTCCGTTTTCATGTCTGATCAGTTCCCATGTGCTCCCGATGAGGTTTTCGAACTGCTCCTCCTCCATCTTCCTGATGATGAAGCTCTGGCGCGGGGAATTGATGTCCTCCCCGCTGATCTCCATCATTCCGTACCCCCGGCACAGGGCGCGCAGACGGTCAAGCTGTGTCTGCGTGTTCCGCGTCGGCATATAGGTGACAGCCCGCACGCCATAATTGTTCAACATCCGGAAGAGTGTGTCAAGGTGTTCGTCCTCAAACTTTTGGGACCGTTTGTCCCCGGTGACCGACTCGGACACGTCGCCCAGGTAGGGGTAGGCGAGGATGCCGCCCATCCCCTCACAGAACCTGATATACTCCGAAAACCCCGGACATTCCCCGTCCGCGTCCACGTAGACCCTGGGGATGAAGTCCTTCTTCAGCTGTCCGATGCGGTCATACTCCTCCATCAGGGAGAGGCCGGGCCGCTCCTTGCGCGCAACGGCCTGCATCAGGTGGCGTTCGGTCACGCTGCCGCCGTCGCGCGCCATGGACAGGGGCAGCACGTCGCGCTCATAATCCAGCCCGAGGCCGGTAAGGCGGTTGATGTTCTCCACCATTTTTCGGTTGCGCCGGCCCCGCGCTTCCCGAAGCGGCGCGAAGTAGGCCTGCACCGCGGGAATGTTCCGGTGGGGCACGGCGTGCAGCACCATGTAGCTGACG
>CAUJDI010000040.1 GCA_963169565.1 Bacillota bacterium
GACATCAGTCGTTTGCCGGGGCCCGGGCTGAAATGGGGGAGGAAGAGGCAACAGGCGGTTGGTCTGGTACCGAAAAACCGGACAACGCAATTGTGTGGGTAGTTCCTCATTGTAGGTAACCGTTGGTAATCAGTCAAAATTCTACGAAGCAACAGGGCGGTCAAAACGGTACATTTCGTACTCTGCAGGGGGTAGATAGTCCAGGCTTGAGTGCAGGCGAACCCGATTATAATACAGCAGGTATTCGTTTACAGCTTTGGAGACCTGCTCACGCGTTTCAAAGTGTTTGTTTTCAAGCCATTCCACCTTCAGCGTCTTGAAAAAGGATTCTGCGCAAGCGTTGTCGTAAGGATTCCCTGCAGCACTCATGCTTTGATGGCCTCCCGCCTTGGCGACAGCCGCGCGGAAATCACTGGAGGCATACTGGCAACCTCGGTCGCTGTGGAAGATGAGACCTTTGCCTGGTCGGCGGTTTTTCAAGGCGTTCTCAAACGCCGCTATCGCCAGGTGGCGGTCTATCCGCTTACTGAGCGCAAAACCCACTACACGTCTTGAAAACAGATCCAGAACGGTGCACAGGTACTGCCAGCCCTCGTCGGTGCGGATATAAGTCATGTCCGACACCCAAATCCTGTTTGGTTTATCTGGCAACACCCCTGGCTTGAGCAGGTTTGGAAACACACCAAGGTGATGGTTGGAATTGGTGGTGTTGATTCGTCGACGACAGGTAACCGGCACCAGGCCTTCCTGAAGCATGATGCGTCTCACCTGTTTGCGGTCCACCAGTATGCCTTGTCGGGCCAGCTCAGCCACAATGCGCCTTGCGCCATAGATTCTGCGATGTTCGTAGAATACGTTCTTCACGTGCTGAACCCGCAAGCGCTCACGATATTGGCGCTGGGTTTCACCTCGTTTGTGATGTTCGTAGTAACCTTGGCGACGAACGCCCAGCAGGCGGCACATGGCTTTCAAGGACAGACCCGGAAGTGCGTTTTTGTCAATCCAGGCATACTTCAGCGCGGGTCTTTTGCAAAGTATGCCGCTGCTTTTTTTAGGAATTCATTCTCAAGTTCCAGTTGTTTGAGCCGGCGCTTCAGGCGGCTGAGCTCATCTGCTCCATCCTGGTCTGTGCGCGGAGTGAAAGCACCCTCAGGATCCATCTCAAACTGCTGTCTCCACTTGTACAGTGTGTTCTCGTGCACTCCGTACTCGTGGGCTACGCTGCGAGGGGTGCGGCCTTCCTCAACCAGAGTGACCGCTGCGATCTTCTCTTCCCGGGTGAACTGGCTTTTGCGTGGCATATGATTCAACTCCTTCGTGTTTGAATTCTACCACACTAATGACTTGTCCGCTTTCTAAGGGCCAGGGCACAAAATCACCTCTCACACGCTCCGCCGCTCCTCCTCTCCCTGCAAAGCCTGAGGGCTTTGCAGGGGTGGAAACGAAGACGGAGACAACGGAGAGACATATTTCGTCGCGGGCTGCGCTTTGTTCGCGGCGATTTTACATTTCATTCAAAATCACCTCTCACACGCTCCGCCGCTCCTCTTTTTCCGTCAAAGGCAGGCCTTTGACGGGTTAGGACGGGGAACGAAGACGAGGACATGGGTAGTAACTAAAGCATCGCGGGCTTTTCTTAGCTCGTGAAGACTTTTTCGATAGTCATCCCTCTCGCCTTCCGCCGCTCCACGTCGTCGCGGACTATGTTTTATTCGCGGTGGCTTTTTCTTACAGAAAACGCCCCCTCTCATTCGCTCCGCCGCTCCTCCCTTCCCTTCAAAGCCTGAGGGCTTTGAAGGGGTTGAATGGGAAACGTGTCTGAGGACGGGACAGGTATGGAAGCGTCCTGTGTTCTCAACATGATAAGGATGAATTTTCTATTGGTCATTTCTCCCCTTTTGCGCTCCTTTTGTGTTTGGCCCGCCGCCTGATTGTATTGAGCCTGTCATTTTTGTATGATGTTGCTATTATTCATGGGTTCGGAGCGCGCCGCGGTTTGCAGACTGCGGTTCCATACAGGGGCGGGGAGGGTAAGCGATGAAGAACGTGACGGGCACGGGGAAGTTTACGCTGTCAAACGCCGCGATCGACGAAGCTTCAGATCACGTGGTTCAGATCGCGGGCGAGCACGGCATGCAGCGGCGCGAGGCGCTTCGGCTCCGCCTGTCGATCGAGGAGATCCTTCTGCGGCTTCGCGACACCCTGGGCGAGAGCGCGGTCTGCGCCCTCACCGTGCGCAAGCGCCTCAGCAGCTCGTGCATCGAGCTTCACGTATCGGGCGACAGGCTCGACCTGACGCGCGGCGAGGATGATGAGTCTGCCCGCGACGATCTGCTGGGCATGCTCGGCCTCGCGCCGGGCTTCCACTACGCCGGCGGGGCGAACGTCTATACGTGGCAGCTGCCCAAGCGAAAGACGAAACCGCTCCTGGCACTTTTGATTGCCATCATTTCCGGCCTGAGCGCGGGCTTCCTGCTCTCGCTCACGGGCGCTGGGGCGTCGGTGAACATGGTCCTGATCACGCCCCTTCGCGACGCGTTTCTGCGCGCGCTCGTCGCCGTGTCGCAGGTGATCATCCTCCTGTCCGTGATGCGCTCGATCTACAGCATGGGACGCGTCGCGGAGCTTGGCAGCATCGGCGCAAAAACGGTCAAAGGCTATGTTTTCTGGTGTTTTCTGTGCAGCACGCTCGTACTCGCGATCAACCTGTTCTTCCATCCCATTGTCTGGGCCGGCTCGGACGGCTCGGTCAGCCAGACGCTCAAGGGGCTGGTCGATATGCTTCTGGGCGTCGTCCCGGGCAACGTGATCACTCCTTTTGTCCAGGGCAACGTTCTGCAGATCCTGTTCCTTGCCTGTGTGATGGGCCTGGTCATGCTGATGCTTGGAGAGCGCGCGAAGCCGCTCAAGGACGTCTGCGACGTGCTTCATGACATGTTCGGGCGGATCATGGGGTTCGTGATGATGGGCATGTACGTCAGCATCACGCTCAATCTTGCCAAGATTATCCTGGACGGCGGGCTGGACTCGCTTCTCTCCCTGGGCGGTTCGCTGCTGCTGATACCGCTTTCGCTCGCTGCCGTGTTCCTGGTTCGGCTGATCTCGTTTGCGCGGGCGCAGCGCGTTTCGCCTGTCAAGGCGTGGAGCGATTTTTCCGCAGGCACGCTGGTCGCCCTGACGACGGCCTCATCCCTGGCCGCGTACAGCACGATGATGAATGAGATCAGGAACAGGCAGGGCGTGGACGAACGCCTGGCCGGGTTTGGGGTGCCGATCGGCCTGATCCTGAGCAAGGGGGGCCTGTCCGCCTACTGGGTCGCTCTCTTTCCGGCCCTGATGCAGAACCGGTCCGTTCCCATCACGGGTCTCACGGTCCTGATCCTGCTGCTGATCGTCCCCATGCTGGCGCTCGCGGTCCCGCCCGTGCCCGGCGGCACCCTGTCCGTCTACGCGCTGATCCTGACGCAGTTCGGGCTCCCTCCGGAGACGATGGGCATCATCCTCATCATCGATATGCTCATGGACTATCCCATCACCGCGACGAACATGTACCTTCTGCAGACCACGGTCGTCCGCACACAGAGGAAGCTCAGGAGAGAGAAGGCGTAAGGCACGGGCGGGGCCTTCCGCGCGCGCCCTTGAGCGCCTCCGGTTCCTGTGTTAGGATGGGATCAACTTAAGAATGGCACAGAGGCTTGTGGCAGGCCAGACCAGATTTGGAAAGATGATGAAAACCTGATCCATGCTGCGGACAGGCGATGAAAGAACACCCGCAGGCACTGCCTCTGCACAGGTCAAAGGTTGTTTGGCCGCCCGCCCCGGATGGAACCATCCGCAGCGTCCGGACAGAGGACAGCCGATCAAACTGGAGGAGAAGAACATGAAGATCAACAGCATCCTAAACGGCAAGTCACTGACAATCGCGCTGGAAGGAAGGCTGGATACCACGACGGCCCCCCATCTGGAAGCGGAGCTGAAGCAAAGCCTCGAGGGCATCACCGAACTGGCCTTTGACCTGACGGCGCTTGAATACAGCTCATCCGCGGGGCTTCGCGTGCTGCTCTTTGCGCAGAAAACGATGAACAGGCATGGGCGCATGGCCGTCCGGGGCGCAAACGAGACCGTGATGGAAGTTTTCGAAGTGACAGGTTTTGCGGACATCCTTTCGATCGAATAAGGGATCGATATGCCGTACGCAAGACTCGCCCTTGTCGCTGTCCTCCCGGTCATCGCCTCCGCCGCGCTCTATTCATTCAGCAGAAAGACCGCGCTGGGCAGGCTTGGCAAGTGGCCGCAGCAGATCCTGTACGGCCTCGTATTTGGCGTCCTGGCGATCTTCGGCACCGAATTCGGCGTACCCATCAGCGGCGCCATCATCAACGCCCGTGACGCGGCGCCGCTGAGCGCAGGGCTGATCTTCGGCGCGCCGGCCGGCATCATCGCAGGCCTCATCGGCGGGGTCGAGCGGTGGCTTGCCGTCTATTGGGGCGCGGGCGCCAAAACGCAGCTTGCCTGCTCCGCGGCAACGGTCATCGCCGGATTTTTCGGCGCGGCGCTGCGGAAGTGGATGTTCGACGACAAGAAGCCCGCCTGGTTCTACGGCTTTGCCGCGGGCCTTGTGATGGAAGTCCTGCACATGCTCATGATCTTCTTTACGAACATGGACGACGTGCAGACGGCGTTCATCTACGTGCAGAGCTGCTCTGTGCCGATGATCCTGACAAACTCCCTTTCCGTCATGTTTGCCGTGCTGGCCGTGTCCATCCTTGGGAAAGAGAAACTGCGCCCCAAGAATGAACATAAAAAGCTGTCGCAGTCTTTTTCCAGATGGCTGCTGCTGGTCGTTCTCATGGCCTTCAGCATCACGAGCTTTTTCACCTACGTCCTGCAGACGAGGTTTACCGACAGGAACAGTGAGGCGCTGCTGAGGCTGAACATCGCGGACGTCAAAGCGGACATCGAGGACGCTTCCGATGACAACCTGCTCCGCCTGACGCGCGGCGTGGCCAAGGTGCTCAACGATGCCGAGATGATCACCGATGAACTGCTTGTCAGGATCAGCAGTCTGTCCGGGAACGATTTCTCCGAGATCAACGTGATTGACAAGAGAGGGATCATCACCCAGTCGACCAATCCCGCGTATATCGGCTTTGATATGAGTGTCGGCGAGCAGTCAGGGGAGTTCATGGCCCTGCTTGGCGGAACGGACGAGCTGGTCCAGGGCTATCAGCCCATTTCCAAGGACGGGACCTATATGAAATATGCCGGTGTGGCGCTGACGGGCCGCGGCTTCGTTCAGGTGGGTTATAACGCGGAGCGTTTCCAGCAGGACATTGACGGGCGGGTGACCGGAGCGACCAGAAACCGGCATGTGGGGGAAAGCGGTTTCATCATCATCGCGGGAGACGACTGGAACATCGTCAGCGATCCCCACAACAAAGAGGGGCAGAACCTCGACCGGACCGGCATCTGGATCGACAGGGCGACCATGCCCGAATACACCCGCTTCACAAGCTCGGTATACGGCCAGGACAGCTACTTCATGTACGCCCTGACCGAGGGCTATTACATCATCGCCGTCGAGCCTGTCAGCGAGGTGCTGTTTTCAAGGGATCTGTCCGTCTACGTGACAGTGTTCATGGAGATCCTTGTGTTCGCCATGCTGTTTGTCCTTGTCTATTTCCTGGTCAAAAAGCTGGTCGTGGAGAACATACAGAAGATCAACACGACCCTCAGCGAGATCACCGGCGGAAACCTGGACGTGTCGGTGGACGTCCGCACCAATGAGGAATTCGTCTCCCTGTCCGATGACATCAACACCACTGTCGTCACGCTGAAAGGGTACATCGCGGAAGCCGCGGCGAGGATCGACAAGGAGCTGGAGGTCGCGAAGATCATCCAGTCCTCTTCGCTGCCCAGCGTATTCCCGCCCTATCCCGACCGCGCTGACTTTGACATCTTCGCCATCATGGATACCGCAAAGGAAGTGGGCGGGGACTTCTACGACTTTTATCTGCTTGACGCGAACAGGCTGGCCTTCCTTGTCGCCGACGTTTCCGGAAAGGGCATCACCGCGGCGATGTTCATGATGAAGGCAAAAACGCTGATCAAAAGCTATGCCGACAAGGAGGGCGACGTCGCGGAGATCCTGAGGATGACCAACGAAGCGCTGTGCGAGGGAAATGACGCGGAGATGTTCGTCACCTGCTGGATGGGCATCCTCGACTTTGACAGGAACACCGTCGCCTTCGCCAACGCCGGGCACAATCCGCCGCTTGTGCGCCGCCGGAACGGGACTTTTGAGTATTTCAAGTCGTCTCCGGGATTCGTTCTGGGCGGGCTGGAGGGGATCCGTTATCGCCGCGGCGAGCTGGCGCTTGATCCCGGCGATGAGATCTTCCTGTATACCGACGGCGTGACGGAGGCGACCAACGCCCAAAACGAGCTGTACGGCGACAGCCGGCTGCGCCGTATCCTGAACACCCTGGGAGACGCGTCCGCAGATGAGACATGCCGCGCGGTGAAAGCGGACGTGGACCGCTTCGTGGGCAAGGCGCCGCAGTTTGACGACATCACGATGCTCCATCTGAAGCTGATGCCGAAAAACAGGATCACCCTGAAGCCTACGGAGGAGAGTATGGCCGAAGCGGCCGCGTTTGTGGAGAACGCGCTGGTTTATTCCGGCGTCCCGAAGAAGATCATCTCAAAAATGAACATTGCCGTTGATGAGATCTATTCGAACATCATCCGTTACAGCGGGGCTGAGGAGGCGGATATCGAGTGCGCCGTATCGGACGGGAAGATCCTCCTGATCTTCAGGGATAACGGCCGCCCCTATAACCCGACCGAGAAGCCGGACCCGAATCTGACGCTTTCCGCCGAAGAGCGGGACATCGGCGGCCTGGGCTTCTTCATGGTGAAAAAGATCATGGACAGCGTGGTGTATACCTACCGCGAAGGGCTGAATCATCTGACGCTGACAAAGCGATATACGGAGTAAATCGGTTTCCGCCATACGACGGAGCGGGCAGCGCCCCTGTCAGAAAAAAGGGGACGTGAGCCCTTTTTTCGTCATCCTCCGGCCTTTCTTGCCCCGGCCATCATGTTGCTGTTGAAGCGAACAATCTAGTTGAACGAGACCCCGTCCTGCGCATCCGTATCATGGCGCTTTCGCTGCGCTTGTCCGGTAAAGTGGAAATACTTCAGGGTGCCATGCAGGACACCTTGCGCATCACCCGCACGGTCTTTTCACCGCAATAACAAAGAGACGCCTCCCCTGTGTTTTGGACCGACGACATGCCAATGTTTGAAATCGGATTACCAAAAGCGCTTCAGGCTTTTGGATTAAGCCGCCCATATGGATACGGCGGGGTGAAACGGGTGGGTCTCAGGCCGCGTTTCTGCGAAAAACCACGCACGACGCCGATCAGCAGCAGCAGCGCGGGAACGGTCGTCCCCGCAGCCAGCCATGCTTTCCAGGCCGGCACGGCATGGCCGACCGGAAAGCCGCGCTCCAGCAGGACAAGGGACTGCGCATGCAAGTCCATGTCGCCCCCATGCTCGGGGCAGGCCCTGCTGAACCGGCCCGTGACGCGGATGACGTCGCCCCGCTGGCTGTACCTGCCGGGGATTTCAACCGCGCCGGCAAGTTCCGCCGTGACCCATACGCCCATCGCGCTGCGGCCGTCGGACACGTTGAGCCAGACGTGATCTCCGGCACGCAGGATATCGCCGATAACCTCGCCCGAATAGACGATCTCCCGCTCGTCATAGTCTTTGGCCTGTTGGATCAACTGAACGCTGCCGGCCTCTTCCCCGGACACTGAGGACGGAGAAGCCATCAGGAGCAGCAGGATCATGAAAACGAGCTTACGGCAGTACATTTTTCCTCACCTTTCCCGCGATGTTGACGGCCATGGCCAGCACGGACATGAACTCCAGCCGCGCGACCCACATGATGACGATGTAGGTCAGCTTGAGGGCCGACGGCATGGAGGGCTGCGTGACGCCGATGGAGAGCCCGACGTTGCCGGTCACGGAGGCCGACTCAAAGGCGGACATCCCGAAACTGTAGCCGCTGAGCATGCCGGCAAGGGTCCCCACGGCGAAGGTCACGATATACAGGATGACGATCATAAAGGCACTTCTGATCTGGGCCTCATCCGGCACCACGTCCCTGATATGATGGTATTTTACGATGCAGACGGTCGAATCGGGAAGCGCCATCCGTCTGGTTTCCCGTCCGAGCGTATGGGCGATGATCCCGATCCGCAGCCCCTTGAAGCCGCCTGCGGTCGAGCACGCGCTGCCGCCCAGGAGCATCGCCGAAATGATGGCAAACAGCGCGATATCTCCCCATTCATAATGGAATTGCCTCGCGTAGACAGTCATGAAACCCGTGGTCGTATGCCCGGAGATCAATTGATAAAAACCCTTGCGGAACGCCGCCGCGGCATCGGGATACACGTTCAGCCGCATCAGGCCGAGCGTCGTGATCAGCGTCAGCACCGTTACAGTGACAGTGAAAGACAGGGTCTCCACGTTGCGGACCAATTCCCTGCGCTTTCCGGTCAGCACCGCGTAATGCAGCGCGAAGTTGAAGGACCCGATGATGAAGAACACCATCGTCGCGATCTCATAGAAGGCGCTGTGGTAGTAAAGGATGTTCTGGGACATCGGGGCGAAGCCGCCGGTGCTCCACGCGGCCATGAACACCCACAGCCCGTGCAGGAAAGCCCTGTCCGCGGACAGGCCGGCCGTGATCCCTGCGATCCAGAGAACCAGCGTGCCCAGGACCAGGTAGATCAGGCTGATGAGCCAGATGTAGCGTGTGGTGCTCACCGCGTTTGGCATCAGGCGCTCATCCTTGGCTTCGCCGACGTACATCTTGTACGCGCCGCTGGTCCCCTTGACCAGGAAAGAGAGCGCGAGCACGACCAGGCCCTGGCCGCCGATGAACGTCAGCAGATGCCGCCACATGTTCAGCCCGTCGGACAGGTGATCCAGGTCCTGTACCATTGTCAGGCCCGTCGTGGTCAGCCCGCTCATCACGTCAAAGCAGCTGTCAAGGTAGGACCGGTAGTTCCCGCTCAGGTAGTACGGCAGGGCGCACAGCAGCGTGCCGAGGAACCAGGACCCCGCCGCCACCATCATTCCCTGGCTCCATCCCAGCTTTGTGCGGCGGGACTGCCTTCCGCCCAGCGCCGCGGCGCCGCCGACCAAAAGCGCGGAGGAGCTGCTGATGAGGAAATCAAGCGCCATGTCCCACTCCCGGCAGACCAGGGACATCATGAGCGGGATGTACTGGACAAGGCCCATGCCGATGAGGACCAGGCCGATATAGTGCCAGACCGCACCATCGCGCAAAGCGCGTCTTGCGAACATAAACCACCTTTATCCGTTCAGAAGAGAAATCAAAAGGCCCGCCAGGATCAACGCCAGGGCAAAGCCGATTTCCGCCAGGACGCCCGCCGTGTAGGATTTCCACCTTTTCATGTCACGCCTCTGTTTCTTCGCTCAGGAAATACCTGCTCAGCAAGGCGAGATTCTCCTCGCTGCCCATGGCGATGACCGTGTCCTCATCCAGGATGACGGTCTGTCCGTTGGGCACCAGCACTTCCCCGCCCCGTATCAGGGAGACCAGGATGACCCCGGCAGGAAGGCCAAGGTCCCTGATCTGCCTGCCGACGGCCCTGGTGTGCTCTCCCGCCCGGTACTCATGGATCCGAAGGCCGTCGATCTTCTGGGACAGCATCCGGTTGATCCCCTCCCAGTCGACCTCATGCTCGATGAGGTCGGCGATGTACGCGGTGCTTGAAACCACTGAATCCACGCCCAGAGACCGAAATACGTTGATGTTCTTCGGGTTGTTCACGCGGGCGATGGTACGCGGGACACCGAAATAGTTTTTTGCCAGCTGGCAGGCGACCAGGTTGTTCTGGTCATGGCCCGTCACCGCGATGAGCATATCGGCGGCGGTTATATCCGCCTCCCTCAAGGCGCTTGAGCTGGTGCCGTCGCCGTGGATCAGGGTGATCCCCAGGCCGGTCAGCTCCCCGCCGATTTTCTGGCACATGTCCGGATCTTCCTCGATGAGCACCAGGCGGTGCCGGTGCGGCGCGAGTGTTTTAGCCAGATAGTAGCCGAGTTTGCCGCATCCTACGATGATGATGAACACACCTCATCCACCCCTTCTTCCGCGTATTCCGGGAACACCAGCAGGTCGCCGGCTTCAACTTTGCGTCCCGGTTCCGCCAGGGAAAAAACGCCTGCTCTGATGATGCCGATGACGGGCTGCTCCCGCAGCGCTGAAACCTGCAATCCAACGGACCGCCGGGACACCGGCACCGTCCTGAACCTCAGCGTCGTGCCCGAGACCGTGATCTCCTGCCCGACGGGTTCTTCCAGGATCATTTCCCTGATCCTTTTCACCGCCATGCTGGTCGGGCATACCGTCGTCATCCCCATCCTGCGGAACACCTGCTCCCGTTCCGGCGAATACAGCCTGGTGATGACCCTGGGCACGTGAAACAGATTCTGCGCCACCTGGGCGATCATGACGTTCATGTTGTCGTCCCTGGTGACCGCCGCAAGGGCATCCGCCTGACTGATCCCCGCGCTGCGCAGCACATCCTCATCCATGGGCACTCCGGCGATGGCAATGCCGTTGAATCCCGAACCCAGGGCTTCAAGGTTTTTCGGATCGCTGTCGATCACCACAACATTGTGGTTTTCTTCCGACAGGATCCGAGCGAGGCTCACGCCGATGGTCATACATCCCGCGATGATCACATACATGGTCCACCCTCACCTTCCCTTTCCCGATCTCCTGCCCGGCCCGCTATTTCTCCCTGACCGCGTGGCCGATCCCGCGCTCGTCATACTCAACATGGAATCTCCCGGTCATCGGGTCGGGCGGGCAGTCGCTCTCGTCAAACGCGACCGTTTCCCTGGGGAAGAATGAGCCGAAGCGCTCGAGGTTCTGCCTCGCGGGCCTGTACGCCGGGTCAAGCGCCCAGGCTGCCCGGAAATGTTTCATGGCCAGTACGTGGTTGCCCTGTTTCTCCAAAAGGATCCCCAGCAGGTTATTGGGTTCGGGCTTGTGCGGGTACTTGCTGAAAGCGTCGCAGACAAGCCGCTCGCACTCGCTCAGATCCCGGCCGTCCATCAGTTTTCTTGCTTTTTCGCACAATGCCTGGAGTTCGCCGGGCTCCTCAGGCTGCTTCATCTTCATCCGCGGAACCTCCTTTTTGGCTTTCCTTACCGCACTGTCATCATAGCGGGCGGGATGTGAGGACGGTGTGAGGGATCGGACAATTCTGTGAGAACGCTGTGAGAAATGAAGAACGCCCCGCGTTTGGCGGAGCGCATGGATGAATGGGATTCAGGCCGGCAGGGGCTTTCGCCTATTCGTCGACAAGCCGGTATCCGACGCCGATCTCGGTCAGGATATACCTGGGCTTGGCCGGATTCGCCTCGACCTTTCGGCGAAGACCCGCCATCAGCGTGCGCAGCGCCTGCGTATCATTCCCGTACCCCGGTCCGTACAGTTCCCTGATCAGCGCCCCCGTCGTCAGCACCTTGCCGATGTTCTGGAACAACACCGCCAGAAGGCTGTATTCCATCGGCGTCAGATGTACCTCGGCATCCTCCAGAAAGACGAGCCGCCTGTCCAGGTCGATCTTCAGCCCCCCGACCTCAGCGACGGCCTGATGCCTGCCGGAGCTTTCCCTGTACAGGTGTCGGATCGCCACGCGGATGCGCGCCATCAGTTCCGTTGCTGAAAAGGGTTTGGTCAGGTAATCGTCGGCCCCCGCGTCCAGCGCCGCCGCTTTTTCGCGGTCCTGGTCCCGGGCGGAAACGACGATGATGGGCAGTTCCGACCACTCCCGCACCCTTTTGATCACGTCCATGCCGTCAGCGTCCGGAAGCCCGAGGTCCAGCAGCATCAGGTCAACGGGCTGGGAGACCAGCAGGGACAGCGCGCCCTGTGCCGTGTCCGAGGTCAGGACAGGGAACCCTTCCTGGGCGAGCGCATAACTTAAAAAATTGCTGATCCTTGCGTCGTCCTCCACGACCAGAAGGAGTTCACTTCGTTTCTGGCTCATGCTTCTCCTCCAGCGGCAGCGTGAATTCAAACTCTGCCCCGTGCCCGTCCGCGCGGTTGCGCGCCTGGATCGTGCCCCCGTGCGCCTCGACGATCGCCGCGCAGATGGTCAGGCCCAGGCCCATGCCGCGGGACGCGTCGGATCTCCTTGCGGAAGCCGTGTAAAACATCTGAAAGATGTTCGGCAGGTCCTCCGTCAGGATCCCTGACCCGCGGTCGGAGACGAGGATCCGCGCGAAGCGCTTTTCGTCATCGCGGCGGACGGATATCCTGATTTCCTCCCAGGGAGGCGTGTGCTTGACCGCGTTGTCCAGCAGGTTGACCAGCACCTGCTCGATCAGGCCTGCGTCCATGGGCGCAAAAAGGACTTCGTCGGGCGCCTCGACGATGATCTCGCGCCCCGTAAGCCTTCCGACATGATTGACAGCTCCGCCCACAACTTCCTCGACCGGAACCATCTGCCTGGACAGGTTCATCGCGCCGTCCCTGAGCCGGGTGAGGTTGAGAATGTTCTGAACCAGTGAATGCAGCCAGTTCGTTTCCTTGTAGATGTCCTCCGCAAGGGAGTGGCGCGGGTCATCCTCCGGAGGCATGTTCGCCAGCATCTCAGCCATTCCCATGATGCTGGCCAGCGGCGTCCGCAGGTCGTGTGAGATCGCGCGCAGGAGATTTCCGCGGTATCTTTCCTGCGTTGCCGCTTCCGTGGCCTTGATGCGGTCCTGCACGCTGCGCAGCCTGTCCATCGCCATGGCGGTGCTCTCCATCATCGAGTGGATCAGGCGGGTCTGCGAATCGTTCATCCTGACGTTTTTCGGAATACACAGCACGCCGTGCAATGCGTCCCGGCTGCGGACAGGCATTTCATGGCACCCATCCGCCGGTTCGCGGGGGGATTGCTTCAGGCTGCGGCTTTTCTTCTTTTCCCCGTCAGTTTCAGGCGGGAGAAGTCCACGGACGTCGTTTTGCGGCAAGGAGCTGTCTTGCTGTTTCCCGTTCCCATCAGAGCGCAGAAGCCTGGCATTGCAACCCAGAAGTTCGCTGACGGCATTGGAGGCGATGTCCGCGATGTCCTCAAGGCTCCCGGCATCAGTCAATCGGTTGGTCAGCCGGAAGAGCGCAATTGTCTCCGCCTCTTTCTCCTGCGCCATGGACGCGCTCTGCTTGACTTTGGAGGTCAGCGCGCTCGTAATGACCGCCGTGACGGTCATGACGGCAAATGTGATGAAATTCGACGGGTCATTGACCGAGAGTGAGTAATGCGGCTCGGTAAAAAAGAAATTGAACGTCACTGTCGCCGCAAGGGACGCTACGATGCCGTATGCGTAGCCCCGGGTGAATCGCGCGGTCAGAAGGACGGACAGGATGTATACGATGACGACATTGACTACATTAAACCCAATGGAACGAAAAACCAGCCCGACGCCTGTCGCGGCAGAAAGAAACAGCATCAGGACCAGCACGCTGCGGAAGATGTCTCCGCCGTTCAACCCCGTTTTTTTCAACAGGACCGCCGCCTTTCAATAAACCGACCATATCGCAGATCAAAGCGGGCTGTCCGCCGGATCGGTTTGCTGCCAGCTGAAGGATATGGTCGTGCTGTGTCCCTCTATGCTATCCAGGATGATCATTATGCCGTGCCGCCGGGCGATCTGCCTGGCAATGGCCTAGGCCGAGGCCGCTGCCCTGACGGTTCTCCCCTTACCGGGACTTGTTGAACCGGTCGAACACGAATGGGAGGTCCGCCCCGGGGATGCCGGGACCCTCGTCCCCGATGGAGGTCAACCTCGGATGGCCGCGTCAGTCAGTCGCCCATAACCTTGACGACCGCAAGGCCGAAGATCTGCGGCGGGATGGAACGGGTGCTGATCCCTGAGTAATACACTTTCACCGTGTCCCCTTCCGCCAACTGGTCAGGGATGCGCGAGGTGCTGTCTATGTTCACGCGCACAGGACCATTCGTGCCTTCCATCAGGAAGTGATCTTCCCCGGCTTCGGTGAGGACGCCTTCTTCCGTCTCCAGGATCATCACTTTCATCCCCGTCACCTGGCCGGGGAGGGACATGGTCATGACGCCTGTATAGTACACCAGGACAAAATCCCCGGCCTCGGGCAGGATGTCCATCTCCGGAAGCCTCACCAGTACCGGGCCGAATCCAAGGGTGTCCACCAGAATGATCTCTGAAGGCAGTTCAGCCTCCAGCACAACGCCCTCCAGCTGATAGCAGCTGACCTTTTCGGCCGTCAACTGGGGAGGCAAGGATTTGGTCATCACCCCGTCGTACGCGACCGTCACATAAGCGCCGGCAACGGGTTTGTCCAACCCTTCCCACACGGTGGTTTCCGCGGTCAACACAAGGGCTTCCCCCATGGAAGCGCTCTGGAGCAGGAAACTGCCGTCTTCCAGCGTTTCCAGGATCACGCCGTCAAGGAAACTGACGGGCGGTGTCGTGGCGAGCGCCCCTGATGACCCTGCCATCAATGCTGCCAGTAAAAGTACAGCTGTCCATTTTCTCATCGTCCTGTCCTCCGTTTTCCTTTTACGGGTCTGCTTTGCAGCCCTGTTTGCTTTGACGCATTATCGTCCAAATTGGTTCCCGGCCCGTACCATAAGCGTTTTTCTGTCAGCGATCCGGCGCAGCGGGTTCCATCCGGTCAAGGGGTCGGCTGGAACGTTCCGGGCAGCAGCACGGCGTCGATGACGTGGATGACGCCGTTGAAAACGATGTTGTCCGGCAAGGTCACAAAGGATTCGTTGATTTTTACCCCATCATCCAGGTTCACTCTGATCTCCTGCCCAAGCAGGTTTTTTTCTGTCATGCCGTCGCGCAGGTCCGTGCTCAGCAGGTTTCCGGCCACCACATGGTTGAGCAGTACGTCAGCCAGCTGAGGGTGCCCCAACAGGTCTTCGGCTGTGATCTGAAGGCTTTCCAGCAGTTTCATGAAGGCCTTGTCCGTCGGCGCGAACAGGGTGAACGGGCCTTCGCTCCGCAGGGACTCCGCCAGCCCGGCGGACTCAAGCGCGCTGGTCAGGATGGCGAAATCCGGGTTGGTCCTGACGAAATCCGTGACGGTCATCGGGGGCAGGATCTGCGGAGAGGCCTGAAAAGTGGGGGGCACAAGCACCGCATCGATCACGTGGATGATGCCGTTGGAGGCCTGGATGTCCGCCGTGGTCACGTTGGAGGAGTTGATCCGGACCCCGCCAGTCAGGCTCACCGTGAGCTCCTGCTCGTTCAGGGCCTGGGCTGTTATGTCTTCACTCAATTCTGCGCTCATCAGTTCTCCGGCGACCACGTGATAAAGCAGAACGTCCGCCAGCTGGGGATGCTCCAGCAGGCGTTCAGCACTGATCTGAAGCTCTTCAAACAGTTTCTGGAATGCTTCGTTCGTCGGGGCGAACAAGGTGAAAGGACCTTCCCCCTGCAAGGTATCCGCCAGCCCGGCTCTCCCCAGCGCGCTGAGCAGGATGCTGAAGTTCTCGTTCCCGGTCAAAACCCCGACGACGTTCCGGCCTTCCGCGAAGCTTGTGGCGGACAGAATGAGCAAAAGACTTAAAATGACGGGTAAAGCAGTTCTTCGAACGTTCTTCATTGAATGTTTTCTCCCATAATTATCTTCATCGCAAGGATGCGCTGATAATATACCCCGAACAGGTCCGATGCCTGCCGCGGCAGAAATGAAAAGCGGGATGATCAGCACGCAGCGGAACGTTTTTCCGCCTTTTTTATAAACCGACCATATCGCAGAATTTGGCCGGAGCATTTCTCGCCGTGACAGTAGAACAGGAGGACAGAGGGCCCTTATGCCTGTTCTTCCCGGGGCGTGCTGCCTGCCTGATCGGCTTGCTGCCAGGTGAAAGATACGGTTGTCCCCTGGCCTTCCCTGCTTTCCAATTCAATCTGCATGCCGTGGCGCTGGGCGATCTGCCGGGCGATGGCCAGGCCGAGGCCGCTGCCCTGGCGGTTTTCCCCGCCCCGGGACTTATAGAACCGGTCGAAAACGTTGGGGAGGTCTTCCTGTGGAATGCCGGGGCCCTCGTCCCGGATGGAGATCAGGTCCCTGTCCATCCGGACGTGGAGGGCGCTTTGCGGCGGCGAGAACTTAACAGCGTTGTCCAGCACGATCAGCAGCATCTGCTTCAGGCGCTCATAGTCCCCCGTAAACGGGACGGATGTTTGAATGATGTCCCGCTGGATGTGGATGTCCTTGCCCTGCGCCAGCCTTTCGGCGCCGCGAAGCGCGTCCAGCAGGACGTCCTGCAGCGACAGGGGCGCGCTCTGGATGGGGAAATCAGCGTTCTGCAGGCGGGCCAGCTCCATCAGGTCGTTGACCAGCCGCTGCAGGCCCTGGGTCTCCCTGAGCATCTGGCGGTAATAGTCCCGGACCATGCCGGGCTCCGTCACGACGCCGTCGCTGAGCGCTTCCAGGGAGCCGCGCAGCACGGTGACGGGCGTGCGCAGTTCGTGGGATACGTTGGCCAGGAAGTCGTTGCGCTGCTGCTCCTGCCTCCGGCCAGCCTCTCGCGCCGCCTGCAGCCGGTCGCTGAGCACGTCGATGGAGGCGGCAAGGTCGCCGAACTCGTCTTTCCGGTTCAGCCCTGTCTTGGCGCTGTAGTCGCCTTCCGACAGGCGCCCGGCTGTCGCCTTCATGCGGGAGATCGGCCTGGTGAAGCTGTATGAAAAGAGCACGGACAAAAGGATAGAGAGGAGCAGCGCCGCGGCCGCGCTGAAGAGCAGGACGCGCTGGCCGCTGGCGACGGCATCCTGGATGCCGGACACCGCGTCGTTGAGCAGCAGGGCCCCCACCACCTGCTTTCCCTCATAGATCGGCGCGCCGACCGTCAGGGTGGGAGCCCCCGCCAGGTCGCTGAAGCCTTCGGAGAAGGAGGTCTCCCCGCGGAATACGTCGCGCACCAGCTTTTCGGCCTCCGGAGGCAGTTCGCCGTACTCCAGGGTCCTTCCCATCATGCGCCCGGACGAGAGGAACTCCAGGTTCTCGTCCAGCACCCAGATGTTCGGCTCCGACTGGGTGATCACGCGGATGAAGTTCATGTAGTTTGCGCCCTGGGCGCCCCCCTGCATTCCCTGCATCCCGCGCGGAGCCGCCACGCGCGCCTGCGCGAGCAGCCCGGACAGCGAGGCCGCCCGGCTGAGCATCTCCTCCCGTTTGGCGTCCTTGATGGAGGAAGCGAACAGGGAACGGAACATCAGGGAACTGACCAGGACAAGAACCAGCAGGGCCAGGGCAAAGAAGGCCAGCAGCTTCAGCGCGATCCTATTTTTCATCATTCACTGTCTCCAGCTTGTACCCCACGCCCCAGATGGTCCTGATCTCCCAGCCCCTGGGATGGAAGGCCTCCAGTTTGGCCCGCAGGCGCTTGATGTGCGAGTCCACGGTGCGGCTGTCGCCGAAATACTCGTATCCCCACAGGGTCTCCAGCAGGGTCTCCCGCGAGAACACCTTGCCGGCGTGGCCCGCCAGGGTATAGAGCAGCTCTGTTTCTTTCTTTGTCAGCGGCACCTCGCCCTCCCCGACCCTGACCGTGTAGGTGTCCAGGTCCACCGTCAGGTTGCCCAGCCTGATCACCTGCCCGGCGCCGGTTTTGCCCCGGTCCATCCGGCGGAGCACCGCCCGCAGCCGCGCCATCAGTTCACCCGGCGAGAACGGCTTGACGATGTAGTCGTCAGCCCCGATGTCCAGCCCCATGATCTTTTCAAAATCCTCGCCGCGCGCGGTGATCATGATGACCGGCACGGTGGACTGGCTCCTGATCTCCCGGCAGACGGCGAAACCGTCCTTTTTGGGCATCATGACATCCAGCAGCACGGCGTCGGGCTTCAGCTTCCTGAACAGGTCCACCGCCTCCTGCCCGTCCCTGGCGACAATCGGCGTGTGCCCCTCCTTCTTCAGGTATTCCTGAAGGACCGAGGCGATCTGCTGGTTGTCGTCCGCGATGAGGATATTGGCCATGCGTCCCTCCGGTGAAAGCGGTCAAACAACGATCTGCCCGATTATAGCATGTTTCCGGCCTCCGACGCAGGCCCCTTCTCCCTCCCGCGGACCTGGCGGCGCTGTCAGCCCGTGGCACAGGGGAGGAAAGGAACACGGGATCTTTGGCGCCTGGCAGACCGTCCCGGACGCCGCCGCCTGGCGGGCCGCCGCGCCGGGAGAGGGGGAGGGCCGTCTTTCCGGTTTGCCGAACATCCGCTTGACATCATCCCCGGGACACTATATATTGTATTCTGCATCGATTCGACGCACTACATATGCATTCGTGCATAGACGATATAGAAACCGGGACAAGATGCATATCGCAGGTTTTCAGAAACTGACCTTATTGGACTATCCCGGCAGAGTGGCGTGTACGGTGTTCACACCTGGATGCGGCTTCAGGTGCCCTTTCTGTCATAACGCGTCGCTGGTGCTGCCGGGGCGGGAGAGGGAAGACATCCCCGGGGAGCAGGTGCTCTCCTACCTGAAAAAGCGCGCCGGGGTGCTTGAGGGGGTCTGCCTGACCGGCGGGGAGCCGCTGCTGCAGAAAGACCTGAGGGGGTTCATCAGCGGGATCAAAGCGCTGGGATACGCCGTCAAGCTGGACACCAACGGCAGCGACCCCGACCGCTTAAGGCGGCTGATGGAGGAAGGGCTGCTGGACTACGTGGCAATGGACATCAAGAACGCTCCGTCCAGGTACGCGGAGACGGCGGGCGTCCCGGGGATGGACCTGGCTGCGGTGGCGGAGAGCGCGGAGGCCCTGATGCAGGGGAAGATCCCCTTCGAGTTCCGCACCACGGTGGTCCGAGAGTTCCACACCAGGCAGGACGTCCGTGAGATCGGCAGGTGGCTGCGGGGCGCGCCCCGGTACTTCCTCCAGAACTTCGTGTCCTCCGGGGACCTAATCAGACAGGGCCTGCACCCGGTGGAGGAAGAGGAGATGCGCGCGATGGCGGGGATCCTCCGGGAGTACGTCGGGGAAGTGGCCCTCAGGGGAGTATAAAAAACAAACAAAGAACCTCAAAGGAGACAGAAGGAATGTATCAGGTCGTAAAGCGCAACGGTCAGACGGTGGCATTTGACATCGCCAAGATCTCTGCGGCCATCAGGAAAGCCTTTGACGCGATGGAGAAGGAATCGACCGACAACGTGATCGATTTCCTGGCGCTGAAGGTGACCGCCGACTTTGAGGCAAAGATCAAGGACGGCCTGATCTCCGTCGAAGACATTCAGGACAGCGTCGAAAGCGTGCTGTCCCGGGCCGGGTATGCCGACGTGGCCAAGGCCTACATCCTCTACCGCAAGCAGCGGGAAAAACTGCGCCTGATGAAGTCCACCTATCTGGACTACCGCGACATCGTCAACAGCTACGTCAACGTGACGGACTGGCGGGTCAAGGAGAACAGCACGGTCACCTACTCCGTGGGCGGGCTGATCCTGTCCAATTCCGGCGCCATCACGGCCAACTACTGGCTCAGCGAGATCTATGACGAGGAGATCGCGAACGCCCACCGCAACGCGGACATCCATCTGCATGACCTGAGCATGCTCACGGGCTACTGCGCCGGCTGGTCGCTCAAGCAGCTCATCAAGGAGGGCCTGGGCGGCATTCCCGGGAAGATCAGCAGCAAGCCGGCCAGGCACCTGGCGACGCTGTGCAACCAGATGGTCAACTTCCTGGGCATCATGCAGAATGAGTGGGCAGGCGCGCAGGCCTTCTCCTCCTTTGACACCTACCTGGCCCCTTTCGTCAAGGCGGATGACCTGACTCAGGAAGAGGTCAAGAAGGCCATCGAGTCTTTCATCTTCGGGGTCAACACCCCCAGCCGCTGGGGCACACAGGCGCCGTTTTCCAACATCACGCTGGACTGGACCGTGCCGCCGGACCTGGCGGAGCTGCCCTGCATCGTCGGCGGCGTGGAGCAGGATTACTGCTACAAGGACTGCAAGCGCGAAATGGACATGATCAACAAGGCCTTCATCGAGATCATGATCGAGGGGGACGCCGACGGCCGCGGCTTCCAGTACCCCATCCCCACCTACTCCATTACGCGCGACTTTGACTGGTCTGAGACGGAGAACAACCGGCTGCTGTTTGAAATGACCAGCAAGTACGGCACCCCCTATTTCAGCAACTACATCAATTCCGACATGGAGCCCAGCGACGTGAGGAGCATGTGCTGCCGGCTGCGGCTGGATCTGCGCGAACTGAGGAAAAAGTCGGGCGGCTTCTTCGGCAGCGGCGAATCCACCGGCTCCGTCGGCGTGGTCACAATCAACATGCCGCGTATCGCCTTCATGGCCGCGGACGAGGCGGACTTCTACCGCCGCCTGGACCGGATGATGGACATCTCCGCCCGTTCGCTCAACGTAAAGCGCACCATCATCACCAAGCTGCTGGAGGAGGGCCTGTACCCCTACACCAGGCACTACCTGGGCAATTTTGACAGCCATTTCTCCACCATCGGGCTGGTGGGGATGAACGAGGCGGCGCTCAACGCCAAATGGGTCCGGGCCGACCTGACCCATGAAAAGGCGCAGCGCTTCACCAAGCAGGTGCTCGACCACATGCTGGCCCGCCTGCGCGACTATCAGGAGCAGTACGGCGACCTGTACAACCTGGAGGCGACCCCGGCGGAGTCCACCGCCTACCGCCTGGCCAAGCACGACGTGAAGCGCTATCCCGGCATCATCACCGCCGCCCAGGACGGCGGGACGCCCTACTACACCAACAGTTCCCACCTGCCGGTCAGCTTCACGGAGGACATGTTCTCCGCCCTGGACATCCAGGACGAGCTCCAGACCAAATACACCTCCGGAACGGTGTTCCACGCCTTCCTGGGCGAAAAGCTGCCCGACTGGAAAGCCGCGGCCGCGCTGGTCAGGAAGATCGCGGAGAATTACAGCCTGCCCTACTACACGCTCTCGCCCACCTATTCGGTGTGCAGGGATCACGGCTATCTCCCCGGCGAGCAGTTTACCTGCTCAAAATGCGGAGAGCCCGCCGAGGTGTACAGCCGCATCACCGGGTATTACCGCCCTGTCCAGAACTGGAACGCGGGGAAGACCCAGGAGTTCAAGGAGCGAAAGGAATACGTCCTCTCCGCCCCCCATCTCCCCTCCGGACATCAGTCGTTTGCCGGGGCCCGGGCTGAAATGGGGGAGGAAGAGGCAACAGGCGGTGAAATGCTGCTGTTTGTCACCCCCACCTGCCCCAACTGCCGCGCGGCCACCATGCTGCTGGACAAGGCCGGCGTATCCTACCGGAAGCTGTACGCGGAGGAAAACCGCGACCTGGCGATGCGCTACGGCATCCGGCAGGCGCCCACCCTGGCCGTGACAAGCGGGGACGCCGTCCAGCGGCACGTGGGGGTCTCCGACATCAAGCGCTTCCTGCAGGCGCAGCGCGTGACAGCCTGATCAAAGGATTTCCTGAAGGCCGGCAGACCCGGGGGATGAAAACCCCGGGTTTTCCAGCCGGACGGAACGAAGGGACAAGGAGTTGACCGCCATGCATGACGTTGTGATCATCGGAGGCGGCCCGGCGGGCATGACCGCCGCGCTGTACGCGCTCCGGGCGAACCGGAGTGCGATGATCCTTGAGAAAAACGCCTTCGGAGGGCAGATCGCCTATTCGCCGAAGGTGGAGAATTATCCCGGCACGGACAGCCTGTCCGGCAGCGAACTCGCGGACCGTCTCTTCCAGCAGGTGACCCGGCTGGGGGCGGAGTTTGACGTCGCGGAGGCCGTCGGTTTAGAGGACCACGGCGCGTTCAAGGCCGTGCTGGGCGATGACGGCACCGTTTATGAGGGGCGGAGCGTCATCATCGCTTCCGGCGCGAAGCACCGGCGCCTGAACGTCCCGGGTGAAGCGGAGCTGGAAGGTCGCGGCATCTGCTACTGCGCGGTGTGCGACGGGGATTTTTACCGCGGGAAGCGGGTGGCGATGGTCGGCGGCGGGAACACCGCGCTGCAGGAAGCGCTGTTCCTCTCGGATCTCTGCGAGCACGTGACCGTGATCCAGAACCTGGACTTCTTTACCGGGGAGGAACGGCTGGCCCGCGCGCTCATACGCCGCGGAAACGTCAAATGCTTCTTCGGCGCGCAGGTTTCCTCAATACAGGGTGATCACGGCGGTTTGTCCTGCGTGCTCGTCCGCCTGGAAAGGTCGGGGGAGGAGCTGCGCATCCCGCTGGACGGCCTGTTCGTCGCCATCGGCCTTGAGCCTGAGAACGGGCCCTTTGCCGGCGTGGCGGGGCTGAACGAATACGGTTACATCGCCGCCGATGAAAGCTGTTTGACCAAAACGCCGGGCGTGTTCGCGGCCGGGGACTGCCGGAGCAAAAGGATCCGCCAGCTGACCACCGCGATGGCCGACGGCACCGTCGCCGCGATCGCTGCCTGCGGATACCTGTCCGGACTGGACGCGGCGCAGTGAACATGGAAATCCTGTGAGTGCGCGTCCCCGGATTCCCTCCGGGACGTTGTTCAGACAGACATAATTGTCTGTGAGACCCGGCGCGGCGCTGTTTTGGAAAGCGCTTCGCCGGGTCTTTTATTCTGCCGGTTCAGCCAACGGGAGTGATCCTGCTGGACACGGTTCTTTATGGCGAACGGATTCTTCCCTGCACGCCCCGGGGCTTTTAAAAGATGTCAGTGAATGTCATTCGTCCCCTGTGCTATCCTATGAACAGAACACATGTTCTGATGATGGATTTCTGAATGACAGGGCGGTGAGAACATGGAAAAGATCCTGATCTTTGATGAACTGAGGGAAGCCGCGGCTCAGGCGCTGCTGGAAATGCTGCGCCAGGGGAAGGTCGGCGCGGGCGACCTCATCAAGGTGCTGAACATGGCGGAGGAGAGGGGACAAGGGGAGCGCATCTCCGCTGACTTTGTGATCCGTGTGAGGGAGGAGGAATGACAGGCCTCAGCCGGGCGTGCGGAGCGGGGAGGGCGGGGGAGGATGTCCCCGGGCAAGTCTCATTATGGGAAGAACGTTCGCGCCCCGTGCTTTCCGTCCCCGCTTCGGCCTTCAACTCCTGCTACCTGCCCTATCTGCAGGCGCCGCAGCGCACGCAGATCTTCTTCGGCGGGGCGGGGTCGGGCAAGTCGGTGTTCCTGGCCGCCCGGGCCGTTCTGGACGCGCTGTGCGGGCGCAATACGCTGGCGGTGCGCCAGGTGGCCCGTACGCTGGGGACCAGCTGTTTTACCGAGGTGAACAAGGCGGTCGCCCGCTTCGGCCTTCAGGGTTTCTTCCGGGTGAACAGGAGCGGGATGAGCGTGACCTGCCTGCATAACGGCGCGCAGATCCTCTTCATGGGGCTGGACGATACGGAAAAGATCAAGTCCGTCACGCCTGAAGCAGGGGTTTTGAGCGATGTGTGGGTGGAGGAGGCCACGCAGACGGCCTGGGCGGACGTGAGGCAGCTGGAAAAACGCCTGCGCGGCCCCTGCAGGCACCCCAAGCGGCTGACCCTGTCCTTCAACCCCGTTTTCCGCGGGCACTGGCTGTACCGGGAGTATTTCGGCGATTTCCCCGAGGACAAAGGCCTCCTGATGCGGGAGGACCTGCTCATCCTGCGCACGACCTACCGGGACAACCGCTTCCTCACAGAGGACGACCGAAGGGCGCTGGAGGGGGAAAAGGACCCCTACTTCCGTCAGGTCTATACCCTGGGCGAATGGGGCGTGGCGGGCGGCGCGGTGCTGAGCAACTGGAAGATCGGCGAACCGTCGGCGGAGACCCCGCGGGAGGAGCTGCGCTGCGGGCTGGATTTCGGCTTCGCCCAGGACCCCTGCGCGGCGGTGCTGGCGCGTTATGACCGAAGGCACAGGCGGCTGTACGTCCTGGATGAACTCTGCGAAACGGGGCTCACCAACGACCGCCTGGCGGAGAAGCTGAAGCGCTTTGCCGGACCGCTCCCGGTCGTCTGTGACAGCGCGGAGCCCAAGTCCATCGCCGAACTGCGGCAGCACGGCGTGGCCGCCCTGCCCGCGCGCAAGGGTCCCGACAGCGTGCTGCATGGTTTGCAGTGGCTCATGCAGCAGGAGATCGTCCTCTCGCCCAAATGCCGCAGGATGCGGGAGGAACTGCTGGGGTACCGCTGGAGACCGGACGGGCAGGGCGGCTGCCTGTCCCGGCCCGAGGGGGAGGACCACCTCATCGACGCGCTGCGCTACGCCCTGGAGGGGGACAGCGCTGCCCGGGACGCGCAGGTGATGAAGCGGTTTGTTTAGGGTTTTGGCTGACCCCGATCCCGTCCAAAACGGCGGCATGACGGGACTGAGGGATCAAATCACCTTGAAAAGGCTTGTCTGGCATCGATCAGGCCTTCATCGTATGCCTTTCTGATGAGGAGGTATTCGCCCCGTCTGGCGAAATACAGGGTGCAGTAATTCCTCTGTATCTGGCTGCCGTGAAACAGATAGTGTTCCATGGTCCTCAGCCCTTCCCCGCTTTCAACGTGACCCAGCGCAAAATCGATGAATTTTGACTCAGCCAGGGTCATGCTGCCGTTCAGATGTTCCATGATCTCGCCGATCGCCCTTTCCGTGCCTTCTTTTGCCAGATCGATGTACTGCTGTAGAATGGATTTTCCCATCAGGCCACCTCATCCCTTTGACTTCGCGTATATGAAGGCCGTTCCCCTGTCCGCAGGCGCCATCTCCCGCTGCTCCTCACAGTGCGGGCTGCAGGCCCGCGCCCTGCCCGACCCGGTCTAGGATCCTCAGGCACAGGTAGGTCAGGTAGGGGGAAGGCGTTTTTTTCTGGCCGAAGTCCCAGGCTTTCAGCTTCAGGTAGACCGACTCGGGCGTGAAGAAACCCTCCTCATCCCCCTTGCTTTTGATCAGCCCGGTCATTTCCTTGAAACGCGGATCGGCGTGGACGCGGGGGAACCGGCTTAAAACGGCCGCGACGCTGAGGAGGTCGTACCACAGGGAAGGCGCCTTCAGCTTGCGGAAATCTGTTCCCATGTGGAAGAGGTAGGGATGCCGCTCACGGCTGTTCTCCCAGAGGGACAGGAGCGCTTCCGCGGAGGCGGCAGCGGCGGGTCCATCACGGTATTCAGGGATCCGCGCCAGCAGGTCCGCCATGATCAATGTCGCGTAGGGACAGGGATCTTCCTTCCGGCCGGGGCCGCGGAATCTGCCCAGTTCCCGGGAGCCCGCGCAGGGGAAGCCATTCTGCCGGCAAAGGGAGGCCAGATACTCAACGCCCCGCATGATATGCTCCCTGTACTCCGCGCCTGCCTTCAGCAGCGCCAGCAGCAGCAGGGGCGCGTCGCACAGGCACCAGCTGAAGGCAGCCTCCCCCGTTCCGCCGAAATGCCTGGGGATGTTGGTCAGCGACTGGAATATTCCGCTGTCCTCCCTGTGTTTCATGATTTCATCCGCGGCTGTCCGGATTTCCGGGACGTCCGCGTCAAATCCAAGGCCCAAAAGGAACAGAAGTTTATGGATGGGCAAGTCCGGATCCCTGTGATTCGTGATCGCTGCGCCATGGAAGTCCGCGACATCATGAAGAAAGCCCATGATCCGGCTGTCTGACAGGGCCGCTTTCCTTTCCTTTTCGAGGCACTCCTTCGGCTCATGGCATAAATTGAGCCGAATGGCATATTTCAGCCAGTCATCGCTGCGGCTGAGCAATTCTTCGTATTTCATGGCCACCTTCTTCCCCTGTTCCGGCAGGCTGTCCGGCGAGGGTGCTGAGACAATCGGCGGTATTTGCTTCGCTGCCGGCAGTATATCAGAAAGCGGGAACGCGTGGAAGAAAATGAAACAGCGTTCCTCCCTGCAATACCCTTTCAGCAGGCGCCGCGGCCTGGAGCCGCCGGACATTTTACAGTCCGGATTTGCCGGTTTATCCTGATAAAACAGTCCTTTCACTTATTTCCGTGAAGCGCGAGGCAACTCATTGCAAGCGATCTATATGGAATAGCCATCATGACAGCCTTTTTAGCGGCAAGCCGGCCCTTCTCACGTATGGGCTGGCTGTTAAGCCTGCATTTCAAGGTCAAAAGGGTTCCATGTCAATCGTTGTGCAGTATATTTCCACAGAGACAGATGAAGAGCCCAAGACCGGCTGACATTGAACGTCTTATATTTTGGTGATATAATCAACCCACTGAACAAAAGGCAGGCGACTGAAACGGGCACCTGCATGTCTTTATGCGGCATGCCGGGGGTGCGGGCCGGGACAGCCGCCAAACCCAATGAGAAGAGAGGTTTCCCATGAAAAAGAACACGTTCGCGCTCCTGTTCGGCAACAGGGGGTTCATGCCGGGGGAGCTGATCCTCACCGCGCGGGAGGAAATGGTCAGGGCCGTGAAGGACGCCGGATACGACTGCATCCTGATGGACGAGGGGGCCACCTGTTTTGGCGCGGTGGAGACCCGGGAGGAGGGCAGCCTGTACGCGGAGTGGCTGGAGGGGCACCGCGGGGAGTTTGACGGGGTCATCTTCAGCATGCCGATCTTCGTGGACGAGAACGGCGCCGTAAACGCGCTGAGGGACGCCGGGGTCCCCATCCTGCTGCAGGCCTATCCGGATGAGATCGGGAAGATGGGGTTCAAGTACCGCCGGGACGCCTACTGCGGGAAGTTCTCGGTGACGGACGTTTTCTGCCAGTGCAGGATCCCCTTCACCGTTTTTAAGCCCCACGTGGTGCACCCGCTGACCCCGCAGTTCAGGCAGAACCTGGACGATTTCGCGGCGGTCTGCCGGGTGGTGAAGGGCATGAGGCGGTTCAACCTGGGCTGCATCGGTGCGCGCACGACGGCGTTCAAGACCGTGCGCTTTGACGAGATCGCCCTGCAGAAATACGGCATCAACGTGGAGAGCTTCGACCTGAGCGAGCTGATCATGAAGGTCAGGGGGATGGCGGACGACGCGGAGGGAGTGGCTGAGAAGCTGAAGCGGCTGGAGGCCTTCACCGATTTTTCCGGCGTGCCCAGAGAAAATGCGCTGACCATCGCCAAGGTTGGGGTCGTGCTGGACGGGTACATCCGCGACTATCACCTGGACGCGCTGGCCCTGCGCTGCTGGAACGAGATGGAGACCTACCTGCGGGTCTGCCCCTGCGCGCTGCTGGGCGAACTGAACCAGCGCGGCATCGCCGCCTCCTGCGAGATCGACGTGTGCTCCGCCATCACGATGCGGGCGATGTACCTGGCCAGCGGCGACCCGGCCGCGGTGCTGGACTGGAACAACAACTACGGGGATGACGGGGACAAGGTCGTCCTCTTCCACTGCGGCCCGGTCGCCGCCAGCCTGATGAAGGGGAGGGGGCAGGTGACCGAACACAAGATGTTCGCCAAGAACGATCCCGGTTCCGGCTGGGGCACCAACGAGGGGCGCATGGACAGCTTCCCGATGACGTATTCCAACTGCAAGACGGAGGACGGCAAGCTGACGGTCTACGTATCGGAAGGGGAAATGACGGATGACCCGATCGAGGACGGATACTTCGGCTGCGCCGGGGTGGCCCGGATCGAGGGCCTGCAGGACAAGCTGATCCGCCTGGCCCGGGGCGGCTTCAAACACCATACCGCCGTCGGGAAAGGGCACATGAAGGCCGTGCTGGAGGAAGCGTTCACGACCTATCTTGGCTATGACCTCGTCCGGATCGAATCCTGACGGAGGAGCAGAGGGTGAGGGAACCGCATTGATCAGCCTGGGTGTGGACATCGGCGGCACAGGCGCGAAATGTGCCGCCTTCCATGAGGACGGCCGCCAGCTGGCCGTCAGCTATATCGAGTACCCCAATCCGGCGGGGAAGACCAGTTTGGACCCGCTGGTTCTTTCCGATACGGTGTTGGAGGTCATCGCCCGCTGCGCCGCGGTGCTTCCGGACAGGACGCAGGTGGCGGCCGTCACGGTCTCCTCCTTCGGCGAATCCTTTGTCGCCCTGGACGCGGAGGGGAATCCCCTTTCGGACATCATCATGTACTATGCGGACACCCGGAACCGGGAGTTCCGTGATCTGATCGGCCGCGTGGGGGAGGACACCTTCATGCGCGTCACGCGCACGAAACCGGACTCCTTCTATTCCCTGTCCAAGATGCTCCACACCAGGGGCATTGTGAAAAAACCGGTCTGGAAATACCTGCTCATCTCAAGCTATATCTGCTGGCGCCTCTGCGGTGAAACGGTCATCGACGTGTCCCTGGCCTGCCGCACGCTGCTGTTTGACGTCAACCGGCAGGCCTGGTCAGACGAACTGCTCTGTGCCGGCGGATTTGACAAAAACCAGCTGCCTGAGGTGCTTCCTGCGGGAAGCGTCGCCGGGAAGCTTCAAAAAGACGTCGCCGGAAGGCTTGGGCTGCCCTGCGGGACACGGGTGGTCATCGGCGCGCACGACCAGGTGGTCAATGCGCTGGCCTGCGGCGTGGCGAAGCCGGGCGATGCGGCGGATGTCTCGGGGACCACGGAGAGCATCGCCCCCCTGTTCCGGGAGATCCCTGAAGGATTTGACTTTCAGCGCTGCAACTACGCCTGCGTGCCCTATCTGGACCGGCGCGGCTACGTGACCTATGCCTACAACATCTCCGGCGGCGCGGTCGTGCGCTGGTTCAGGGACAATTTCGCATCGCACCTTTCACAGCAGGCCCGGGAAGCCGGGGTCGGGATCTATGACCTGCTCAACCGCGCGGCGCCCGGTGAACCGGGGGAGCTGATGGTGCTGCCCTATCTGCAGGGCATGGGCGGCACGCCGGTGATGATGCCAAAAGCCCGGGGCATGATCTACGGGCTTTCGATGGATACCGGGCTTGCGGACGTCTACCGGGCGATCCTGGAAGGGCTGACGTTTGAAATGGCCTGCAATCTGGAGAGCCTGGCGGGCTTTGGCATCGCCCCCGCCCGGCTGTACGCCTGCGGGGGCGGCGCGCGGTCAAAGCTGTGGCTTCAGATCAAGGCCGATGTCTGGAACCGGGAGATCATCCCTGTCCTGACGGAGGAGACCGGCGCGCTGGGCAGCGCGATCCTCGGCTTTGCCGCGGTATCAGGTGTGAAGGACGTGTTCGCGCTGGCGAAACGTTTTGTCCGCCATGGAGAGCCGATCCTGCCGGATCCCTGCCGCGCTGGGACCTATGCTGAGAAACTGTCGCAGTACAAGCGCCTACGCGGCTTTGTCATGCAGGATACATCTGACAGAGAAAGGGAAACAAATGAAATCAGCTGAGATTGTGCGCCGCGCGTTTGAAAAGGGCCTGGTGATCCCGGCATTCAACATCCCGCACCTGCCCATGCTGGAGCCGGTCGCCCGGGCGGTGGCGGATGAAAATTCGGTGGCCATGATTCAGGTAGCCCGGCTGGAGTGGGAAAAGTTCGGGTCCGAGAGCCTGGAAAGGGTCGCGCAGGAGTACGCGAAGTTTGAAAAACCGGGCCATACCCTGCTGCACCTGGACCACGTGCCTGTCATTGACGAGGACCTTCAGCAGGTGGACTATCTGTCCATCCTAAACCGCGCCGCGGCGGCGGGCTACGGCTCGCTGATGGTGGACGCCTCCAGGCTGTCCCTTGAGGAGAACATCAGGGCCACGGCGGAAGCGGCGGCGCTGGCGCACGCGGCGGGGCTTCCCATCGAGGCGGAACTGGGGGCCGTGATGGGGCACGAGACCAGCCAGCAGGCGATCCCCTATGAGGAGATCTTCCGGAAGAAGATGGGTTTCACCGACGTTTCGGAAGCGCGGCGGTTTGTGCAGGAGACCGGGTGCGACTGGCTGAGCGTCGCGGTGGGCAGCGTGCACGGGGCGATCGCCCAGGGGATGCTGGACAGGAAGAAACCCGACGCGAAACTGGACGTCGGACACATCAGGGCCCTGCGCGAGGCGGTGAACATCCCCCTGGTGCTGCACGGCGGTTCCGGTATCCAGCAGGAATACATCACCCGGGGCATTGCCGAGGGCATCGCGAAGATCAACGTCGGAACGGAGATCAGGCAGCCCTATGAGCGCGTCATCGCCCAGGGAGGCAATGTTCCCGGCGCACAGGAGGCGGTCTACCTGCGCACACGGGAGCTCATCCGGGACTTCCTGGGGGTCAGGGACAGCGCGGGGCTCCTTGCGGGGAGCGCCGGACAATAAAAGCGCGACATTGACAAAACGGCGAAACCGGTTTAAAATCCTACATGTTTGCAGCGTCATCGTTTTCTGAATCATACGGCCGGTTTTCCGGCCGGTGAAATAAACCCACCAAGGAGGAACCCAACACCTATGAAAAAACTCCTGTCCTTGTCTCTGGTTCTTGTGATGCTGTTCGGGCTGACGGCTGCGATGGCTGAGACCGCGCTGCCCAAAGAGCTCGACATCCGCGCCCTGATCTGGAAATATGACGACACCTACGGCTCCACCGTCCGTGTGGCGATGGAAAAATGGATGAAGTACTACGCCGATGAAATGGGCATCAAGATCAATTTCCAGATGTATGACGCCGCGGACGACATGGCCAAGCAGATCGAACAGGCCCAGATCCTGGTCGGCGAAAAGCCGGACTTCGTCATCATCAACCTTGCGGAAGTCACCAACGGCCAGGTCCTGGTCGACATGTTCAAGGCCGCCGGAATCCCCTTCCTGTTCTACAACAAGCAGCCCGCTGAAGAAACCACCCAGACCGTGCTGGTCGACACCAAGACCATCTTCATCGGCACCCTGGCCCGCCAGGCCGGCGACATGCAGGGCGAGATCCTGGCCGACCTGTACAAGGCTGACCCCTCCATCGACCTGAACGGCGACGGCGTGCTGCAGTACGTCATGCTGATGGGCGAGCCCTCCAACCCCGAAGCCATCGCGCGCTCCCAGTACTCGGTCGAGACGGCGATCGCCAACGGCCTGAAGCTCGAACAGATCGGCCAGACCCTCGTGTGCAACTGGGACCAGGCGCAGGCGCAGGACGCCATCAACGCGGTGTGGTCCGCCAATCCTGACGGCAAGATCGAGGTCATCTTCGCCAACAACGACATGATGGGCCTGGGCGCCGTCGCGGCACTGAACGGCTTTGGCTGGAACACTGGCAAAGAGGGCGACCCCAAGGTCGTCATCATCGGCGTGGACGCGGTTGACTCCGCCATGGAATCCATCAAGGCCGGCGGCATGACCGCGACCGTCCAGCAGGACGGCGACGCGATGGGCAAGGCGAACGTCCGCATCGCCATCAACGGCGCCCTGGGACGTGAGTGGCTGGACGGGACTGAGTACCAGTACACGGATGACCCCTATTTCTGCATCCGTATCCCCTACGCCAAGATCACTGAAGTCGAGTAAACCCAAAAACCCGGGCTGCCGCGCCGTGCGGCAGCCCTCCTTTTTTAAGTCACAGGGGGAGAAGGATGGACAAAGAACAGGCACCCCTGCTCCAGATGATCGATATCGACAAGCATTTCCCGGGCGTTCAGGCCCTGAGCAAGGCCAGGCTGACCCTGCGGGCGGGCACTGTCCACTCCCTGATGGGGGAGAACGGCGCGGGGAAATCCACCCTGATGAAGTGCCTGTTCGGCATCTACAGCATGGACGCCGGCAGCATCTTCATGCAGGGAGAGCCGGTCAGATTTGAGAATCCGCGCCACGCGCTGGACAACGGTGTGGCCATGGTGCACCAGGAACTCAACCAGGTGCTGCGCCGCAACGTGATGGAGAACGTCTGGCTGGGGCGCTTTCCGATAAAGAACGGGCTGGTCGACACCAGGACGATGTAC
>CAUJDI010000041.1 GCA_963169565.1 Bacillota bacterium
GGACGGCAAGCTGTCCGGCTGCGACCTG
Source organism: Bacillota bacterium (assembly GCA_963169565.1). GTDB lineage: Bacteria > Bacillota > Clostridia > Christensenellales > Aristaeellaceae > UBA6115. The sequence continues at coordinate 29 of CAUJDI010000041.1, forward strand.
GTCAGCGTCCGGGAGATCCCTGAGCTTCGCGGGGTGCGTCTGGAGGAGGACGGCACGCTGGTGATCGGCCCCGCGACAAGCTTTGACGCGCTGCAGAAGGATCCCCTGATCCGGAAGTACGTCCCGCTGCTCGCCTCCGCCGCGGGCGAGGTGGGCGGGCCCCAGGTGCGCCGGATGGCCACCGTGGGCGGCAACGTGTGCAGCGGCCTCCCCAGCGGAGACATTGCCCCGGGCCTGTTCGTGCTGGAAGCCGAGCTGGTGCTTGAGGGGATGGAAGGCAGCCGCAGCGTCGGCATCCGGGATTTTTACCTGTCAGCCGGAAAGGTCGGCCTCAAACCGGGCGAACTCCTGACTGCGCTAAGGATCGCGCCTGTTAACTACGCCGGATTTTTCGGCCGCTACATCAAGTTCGCCCAGCGCAACGCCATGGACATCGCGACCCTCAGCTGCGCGGCGCTGGTGAAGCTGGACGCGCGGAAGACCCATGTCATGGAGGCGCGTTTCGCCCTGGGCGTCGCGGCCCCGGTGCCAGTGAGGCTGGGCAGGGCGGAAGAGGCCGCGAGGGGCGGCAGGCTGTCACAGGAACTGGTCGACCGCGTAGCCGCCGCCGCGCTGCTGGACGCCCGCCCCCGGGACAGCTGGCGTGCGTCCAGACAGCTGCGCGTCCAGCTCGCGAGGGAACTGACCGGGCGCGCGCTGCGCGCGGCAGCACAGGACGCAGGGGGTGTTTTTGATGTATGAGGTCATCCGGGTCACTGTCAACGGCACGCCCAGGGAGATCCCCGTCGACGAGCGGGAGAGCCTCACGGACACGCTGCGCAACAGGCTGGGCCTGACCAGCGTCAAGAAGGGGTGTGAGGTCGGCGAATGCGGCGCCTGCACCGTGCTGATTGAGGGCGAGGCGGTCAATACCTGCATGTATCCGGCGGTTTGGGCGGACGGCAAGAGCGTCCTGACACTTGAAGGGGTCAGGGCAGCAGACGGCACGCTCCACCCCATCCAGCAGGCCTTCATTGATGAAACGGCCGTCCAGTGCGGCTTCTGCACCCCGGGCATCATCATGACCGCGCTGGCGCTATTGAACACCGGCAGGCGGTATACCCGGGAAGAGCTTCGCAGGGAGATCAGCGGGCACCTGTGCCGCTGTACAGGATATGAAAACATTCTCAACGCGTTGGAGAAGGTGATCGGTCCGGAGGCAAAGCCATGTTGCTCATCGGCAACGGAAGGCTGATCACGCGGGACGGGCGGCGCCCGTACCTTGAGGACGGCGCTGTCGTCACAAGCGGCGAAGATATTCTCGCTGTTGGAGAAACCCCGGAGATGAGGCGGCGCTACCCGCAGGCGGAGTTTGTGGACGCGCGGGGCGGGCTGATCATGCCGGGGCTCATCAATGCCCACACGCACTTCTACAGCGCCCTGGCAAGAGGCCTGGTCCTGAAAGATTATCATCCCAGGGATTTCAGGGGCATCCTGGAAGGGCTGTGGTGGAAGCTTGACGCGAAGCTGACCCTGGAAGCGACCCGGGCCAGCGCCCGGGCGTCGCTGATCGACTGCATCCGGCAGGGCGTCACAGCGGTATTCGACCATCACGCGAGCTTCGGAGAGATCCCGGGGTCGCTGTCTGTCATCGCCCGGGAAGCCGAAATTATCGGCGTCCGCTCCTCCCTGTGCTATGAGGTCTCCGACAGGGGCGGAGGGGAGAAATGCCGCCAGGCAATCATGGAAAACGCCGGGTTCATCGCGCAGTGCCGCTCAAGCGGCAGCCCCATGCTGCATGCGATGTTCGGCCTCCACGCCCTGTTCACGCTTTCGGACAGGACGCTGGAAGCCTGCGCCAAGGCCAATGGAGGCCAGGCGGGTTATCACGTGCACCTGTCGGAGAGCGGGGACGACCCGCGGGACGCGATGGAGCATTATGGGATCAGGCCGGCGCAGAGGCTTCAGCGCTTCGGCATGCTGGGCCCGGACAGCCTGCTGATCCACTGCGTGCATGTGGACGAAAGCGAAATGGACCTGATCAGGGATTCGGGCGCTTGGGTCATCAACAACCCCGAGTCCAACATGAGCAACGCCGTAGGCTGCTCCCCCGTTCTGAGGATGTTTGAAAAGAGGATCCCGGTGGGCCTCGGGACGGACGCCTACACCAGCGACATGCTGCAGAGCTATCGGGCGGTGCTCACAGCCCAGCGCCATCAGGCCGGCCGGCCTGACGTCGGATGGAACGAGGCTGCCGCTGCGCTGTTTGTCAACAATCCCCGCGTCGCGTCCAGGGCCTTCGGACGGCCGCTTGGCATTCTGAAGGAAGGCGCGGCCGCGGACGTCATCGTGATGGACTACAGGCCTTACACCCCCCTGAACGCGGACAACGCGGACGGCCATCTGTACTTTGGCGTGTCGGGACGGCAATGCCGAACGGCGGTGACGGGCGGCGTTGTCCGGATGCGGGACGGGATGCTGGCCGGGATCGATGAGGAGAAGGCAAACGCGGACATCATGGAATCGGCCCGAAAACTCTGGCGGTCGCTTTACAGATAACAGGGGGGCACGGCATGGGTGACAGGATGCAGCCGCCGGATTTTCCGGCGCTGATGGAGCGGATCCTTTCGGACAGGGCGCGGCAGGCGGCGGTTCCGGGCGCCTCAGCGCCGTGGAAGGCGGGCAGTGGGCCGGTTTTCAGCCTGATGGATGAGCCGCTGGAAAGCCCGGTGGGGCCCGCGGCCGGACCGCACACGCAGCTGGCAGGCAATATCGTTGCCGCTTACCTTGCAGGCGGCCGTTTTTTTGAGCTCAAGACCGTGCAGACACTGGACGGCGAGGACCTGCACGTTGCCAAACCCTGCATCCTGGCAGAGGACGAGGGCTACAACTGCGAGTGGTCCACCGAGCTGACTGTCCCCCAGGCGATGGACGAGTACATCCGGGCCTGGTACGCGCTGAAGCTCCTCTCCCGCGAATGGGGTCTTGGCGGAGGGCGGGGTTTCATCTTCAACATGTCCGTCGGCTATGACCTGGCTGGGATCCAGAGCCCTAAGATCGACGGTTTCATTGAAGGGCTGAAAGACGCCTCCCGCACAGCGTCCTTTGACGAGTGCAGGATGTGGGCACAGGAGAACCTGGAGCGGTTTGAGGCGGTGGACCGGTCTTGGCTGGACGGCATCGACCCCCATGTGTGCAAATCGGTCACGCTCTCGACGCTGCACGGCTGCCCGGCGGGCGAAATCGAGCGCATCGCCGCCTGGCTGATCCGCGGAAAAGGGCTCAATACATATGTCAAGCTCAACCCGACACTGCTGGGGTACGAATTCGCCAGAAGGACCCTTGATTCCCTCGGCTTTGGGGAGGTGAGTTTCGGGGACTTCCACTTCAGGGACGACCTGCAGTACGCGGGCGCTCTGCCGATGCTCAGGCGGCTTAAGGCGCTGGCGGAGGATAATGGCCTTCTGTTCGGGGTGAAGTTGAGCAATACGCTGCCGGTGGACGTAAGGAACGGGGAGCTGCCGGCCAATGAGATGTACCTCTCAGGCCGCGCGTTGTTCCCCCTCACAGTGTCCCTGGCGGCAAGGCTGGCGCGCGATTTTGAAGGCAAGCTGCCGATTTCTTTTTCAGGCGGCGCGAACGCGCACAACATCGCACGCCTGATACGGACCGGCGTGTTTCCAGTGACCGCGGCGACGACGCTGCTCAAGCCGGGCGGCTATGGCAGGCTCTCTCAGCTGGCGGACCTGGCAGCAAAACAAGCCCCGGACCCCTCCCTGCCCGTAAGCGCCGAGAAACTCGAACGTCTGGCCGGGGAGACCATGGAAAGCACCCTTTATCGCAAAAGCCGCAAGCCCGCTCCCTCGCGCAAAACAGGGGGGAAAGTGCCGCTGCTGAACTGCTTTCAGGCGGGCTGCCGGTCGGGCTGCCCCATCCATCAGGACATCCCCGCCTATCTTCACCTCGCGGAGCAGGAGGCATATCTGGATGCGCTCCGCGTGATTGTGCGGCGCAATCCGATGCCTTTCGTCACCGGGACCCTTTGCCCGGCCCTGTGCCAGGACAAGTGCGCCCGGGCCTGGTATGAGGAGCCCGTGGACATTCGGGGCGTCAAGCTGGAGTGTGCCCAGGCGGCCTTTGATGAGCTGATGAAAGAGATCAAGCCGGAAAAGCATGTGGGACGGCGCGTCGCGGTCGTCGGGGCGGGTCCGGCCGGCTTGTCCTGCGCGTTTTTCCTCTCGCGCGCCGGCTGCGACGTGACGGTCTTCGAAAAGAGTAGTATGCCCGGCGGCCTCATCCGCTCCGCCGTCCCGGGATTCCGCATCCCTGAGCAGGACCTCGCACGGGACGTGGCGCTGTGCCTTCAGCCGGGGGCGAGGCTGCGGCTGAACTGCGAGATCACGGACCTGGATTTATTGCGGGAGGAGGGATACGACACCATCGTGCTGTGCGTGGGCGCCACCGCGGCAGACCCGCTGGGGCTAAGGGAGGGCAGGGCCATGGACGCCCTCGAGTTCCTGCGAACGGCAAAGCACAGCCCGCGGGAGTTGCCGCGCGCCGCAACTGTCGCTGTGGTGGGGGGCGGCAACAGCGCCATTGACGCCGCCCGCGCGGCGAGAAGGCTTGCGGGGGTGAGCAAGGTATCGCTGGTTTACCGGCGCACAGCCCGGTATATGCCGGCCGCCGAGGAAGAGCTGGAGGAAGCGCTTGCCGAGGGGATCGTCTTCCTGGAGCTGCTTTCCCCCCTCAGCTGGGACAGCAGCGCGCTGCAGTGCTGGAAAATGAAGCTTGGGGAAGCGGATGGAACCGGACGCCGGACCGCGGTTGAAACGGAGGAACTCAGCGCAGTCCCGGCTGACCTGGTCGTCGCGGCCATCGGTGAAAAACCCGACGCCGGATTCTATCTTCGCTGCGGGCTGCCCCTTGACAGCCATGGTCAGCCGCTGGTCGATCCGGAAACCCTGGAAAGCCCTTTGAAAGGCGTATACGTCGTTGGAGACGGAAGGCGCGGGCCCGCCACCGTGGTCGAGGCGATCGCCGACGCGTCAAGGGCCGCGGACGCGATCCTCAGGGAAGGGCTTGACAGCGGCCGCTACGAGGGGGAGAACACGGCGGCCGGCGAAGCCCGCGCCCGGGAACGCCGGGGCGAGATCCATCTGACGCCCCTTCAGGAATCCCAGGCAGCCCGCTGTCTCCAGTGCGCTTCAGTCTGTGAAAACTGCGTTGAGGTCTGTCCGAACCGGGCGAACGTGTCGATCCCTGTGAACGGAAGGCTGCAGATCGTCCACCTGGACGCGCTGTGCAACGAGTGCGGAAACTGCGAAACCTTCTGTCCCTATGACTCTGCTCCCTACCGCGAGAAGTTGACACTCTTCTCCACGAAAGCCGACATCATGGAAAGCAAAAACCAAGGTTTTCTGCCGCTTGGCAAGTCACGCTTCCTGGTCAGGCTTGACAGTATCCTGGAGACAGACCTGACGGAAGACCGCCGTATCCCCGCGGAACTGGCCGAGGTGATGCGCAAGGCGGCGCGGCTGTATGGAAGCGTCGGGCAGGGCTGAAACCCGGCTACCTGTCCTTTGATCCTGGGCGGCGTTCCTTTCGGCTGTAGGGCGTATCCTCAAGCGGCAGCCGCGTGCGGAAGACTTTGTCGCGCCTGAAGTAGGCAAGCTGCACGGCGGCCGCGGTCGGAATAGACGCGATCTCCCCGATGCCCTTGGCGCCGAAGGCAGGCCCTTGCGGGTTCCCGTGGACGAGGATGGGCAGGATTTCAGGTACCTGGTCGGAACGAAGCAATCCCAGCGTGCCGAATTTGACTTGCGGCCTTCCGTCCTTCAGGGGAAAACGCTCCGTCAGCGCCCAGCCGAGGCTCATGGTCACGCCTCCCTCGATCTGCCCTTCCATGGAGAGCGGGTTGACCGCGCGCCCCACGTCATGGGCGGCTACCACTTTCCGGATGCATCCGTCGCTGTCCAGCTGCACCAGATGGGTCGCGTAGCTGTAGGCGATGTGGCTGATCGGGTTGGGCTTCTCAGTTCCCAGCGGATCCGTCAGGGCGGTATACTCGCCGGAAAACTCACACCCCTCAAGCTCTCCGGGGCTTGAGCCCTCCAATGCCTTCTTCAGTTCCTCCGCCGCCCGGCGAGCGGCTTCGCCGGTGAACAGCGTCTGGCGCGAAGCGGTGGTGTTCCCCGCATCGGGGGAATCGGACGTGTCCGGCGTGCAATAGATAATCTTTTCCGGCGGAAATCCGGTCATCTCATGGACGATCTGGGTCAGGACCGTCCCCAGGCCCTGGCCCATGCACGCTGCGCTGGAGCGGATCTCGACCGTCCCGCCCCGCATGGTCAGTTTCGCACGGCCGGTGTCAGGCACGCCGACGCCCAGACCGCTGTTTTTCATCGCGCAGGCGATGCCGCTGTCCGGATCCTCATCAAAATAAGGCTTGACGGCTTCCAGCGTCTCAATCAGCGCTGTGGAGGCATCCGCGATCTGCCCGTTGGGCAGCGTTTCTCCGGGGCGGATGGCGTTGAGCCAGCGGATCTCCCAGGGGGAGATGCCCACTTGCTCCGCGAGCAGGTTCAGGTTGCATTCCGAGGCGAAGCAACTCTGCGGAACGCCGAAGCCGCGGAAGGCCCCGCAGGGAGGATTGTTGGAATAATAGGCTCGGCCAGTGATGTCGATGTCCCCGAAATGGTAGGGGCCGGCGGCGTGGGTGCAGGCGCGCTGCAGCACAGGCCCGCTGAGGGATGCGTAGGCACCGCCATCTGTCAGCAGCACGGCCTTCAGCGCGGTCAGTCGGCCCTTTTCGTCGCAGGCGGTCGTCATCTCTATTTCCATCCCATGGCGCTTGGGGTGGATCAGGATGCTTTCGTCCCGGCTGAGGCTGACCTTGACGGGGCGGCCGCTCTTGTAGGCCAGCAGCGCGGCATGGTGCTGGACGCTCATGTCCTCCTTGCCGCCAAAGGCGCCGCCCACAGCGGTGGCGATGACCCGCACCTTGTCCAGAGGGAGTCCGAGCGCTTCGGCGCATTCCCGCTGCGTCTGGCAGATTCCCTGGTCAGCCGACCAGACCGTCACCCCCTCCCCTGCGGGAGCCGCCAGTGCGGTTTCAGGTTCAAGGAAGGCGTGCTCGGTGCGCGGCGTGGAATAGCGCCGTGTGACCACGTGGGCGGAGGAGGCGATCCTGGCATCTGCGCTGCCCCTGGAGATCCGCACCTCGCTGAGCAGGTTGCCAGGCGTATCTTCATGCACCAGGGGCGCGCCCTCCCGCATGGCTTCCTCAAGCGACAGGACCGGCTCCAGGACCTCGTACTCCACCCGGATGCGCCGCTTGGCCTCATCCAGCGCTTCCCGCGTTTCAGCGGCGACCAGCGCGACCGCGTCGCCCAGAAAGCGGGTGATCCCGCCGACGGGGATCATCACGTCATAATCCTTCTTCAGGTGGCCGATCCTTCGCTTTCCGGGAATGTCGGCTGCGGTCAGCACGCAGACCACTCCGGGGGTATTTTGGGCCCGGGATGTGTCGATGGACAGGATCCTTGCCCGCGGCCACGCGCTTCTGAGCGCCGAGCCGAACAGGAGCCCCGGCAGACGGAGATCGTCGGCGTACAGGGCCTCACCGGTCGCTTTCCCAGGCGCGTCGACACGCAGCATGCGCTCCCCGAGCGCCGCGCCGTCGGCGTATTCGGGTACGGGATTTCCCTCACGTATCAGCCTCGCTGCGAGCATCACAGCGTCCACGATTTTCTTATACCCGGTGCAGCGGCAGACGTTGGCCCTCAGCGCCTGCCTGACTTCTTCCCGGGTCGGGTCGGGCACTCGGTTGAACAAGGTCTTGGCTGACATGATCATGCCCGGTGTGCAGAAGCCGCACTGCACCGCGCCCGCGTGCGAAAAGGAGTAAGCGAACAGCACCCGTTCCTGAGCGGGAAGGCCCTCCAGGGTGAGAACGCTCTTTCCGCCCAGGCTGGCAGTGGACACTGTGCAGGATCTGACCGCGCTGCCGTCCACAAGTACCGTGCAGGCACCGCAGCTACCCTGGGAACAGCCGTCCTTGGCCGAGGTCAGACCGAGGTCTTCCCGCAGAAACCGGAGCAGGGATACATCGCTGTCCGTATGAACGGATTCTCCGTTGACGAGAAAATCGGCCATATTCTTACCTCACAATCTGCGCTATAATCATACCATCAGGGCCGCTGCAGGGCAAGACAGGCGGGAGGAACACATCATGGATTATGGCGCAATCAAAGCGGCGGCGGATGCCGCGCAGAAGGACATGAGCGGCTTTCTGCGGGATCTGATCGCGATCCCGGGGGAGAGCGGCCGGGAAGAGCGGGTGGTCAGGCGCATCCAGCTGGAGATGGAAAAAGTCGGTTTCGACAGGGTCGAGATCGATCCGATGGGGAACGTCCTGGGCTGGATGGGAAGCGGTCCCAGGCTGATCGCCTATGACGGGCATGTGGACACGGTGGGCGTCGGTGAATTGTCCAACTGGTCTTTTGACCCCTACAGAGGTTATGAGGACGATGCGGAGATCGGGGGCCGCGGGGCCTCTGACCAGCGGGGCGGCGTCGTATCCGCCGTATACGGCGCGAAGATCATGAAGGACCTGGACCTCATTCCGAGGGATGTCACGGTGCTTGTGACCGGAACCGTTCAGGAGGAGGACTGCGACGGGCTGTGCTGGCAGTACCTGCACGGCGTGAGGGGTATCACCCCGGCGTTCGTCGTGATCACCGAGCCTACTGACGACGGCATCTACCGGGGCCAGCGGGGCAGGGTGGAGATCCGGGTGGAGGTCAAGGGCATCTCCTGCCATGGGAGCGCGCCGGAGAGGGGCGACAACGCGATCTACAAGATGGCCGAGATCATCCTTGAGGTCCGGGAACTCAACAGCCGTCTGGCAGACGACCTCTTCCTGGGGAAAGGAACGCTCGCGGTGAGCCAGATCTTCTTCAGTTCCCCCTCCCGCTGCGCGGTCGCGGACATGGCGGCTGTCTCCATCGACCGAAGGCTCACGCGCGATGAAACCTGGGAAACGGCGCTCAACGAGATCCGCGCGCTGCCCTCCGTCGGGAAACACGGGGCGGAGGTCAGCCTGTACAGCTACGACACGCCTTCATGGACGGGGCTGACGCTGAAGACCGACTGCTACTTCCCCTCCTGGGTGACAGAGGAGGATTCCCCGTATGTGCGCGCGGCGGTCCGGGCATATGAGGGGATGTATGGAAGGGCGAGGGTGGACAAATGGACCTTCTCCACCAACGGCGTTTCCATCATGGGGCGCTACGGCATCCCCTGCGTCGGATTCGGCCCGGGGGCGGAAGCCCAGGCGCACGCGCCCAACGAGAAGACCTGGAAGGCGGATCTGGCCCGATGCGCCGCCGTGTACGCGGCGATCCCAAGCCTGTGGGCAGAAACATGACGGAGGGGATAGCAATGGACAGGATGAACGAGTACGCCGGAAAACTTGAGACCCTGGATATCGCCGGCATGCGCGGTGAGGACTTCCTGCTCACCTGGGACAAGACGGATGATGAACTCGCCGCGGTGTTCACCGTGGCGGACGCGCTGCGCAGCCTCCGGGAAAGGAATCTGTCCGCCAGGGTCTTTGACTCCGGCCTTGGGGTTTCCATTTTCCGCGACAATTCCACCCGCACCCGTTTTTCCTTCGCGTCGGCCTGCAACCTGCTGGGGTTGGCCGTGCAGGACCTGGACGAGGGAAAGAGCCAGATCAGCCACGGGGAAACGCTGCGGGAGACGGCGAACATGATTTCCTTCATGGCCGACGTGATCGGCATCCGCGACGACATGTACATCGGCAAGGGCCACGCCTACCAGAAAGAAGTGTCCGACGCCGTGAAGGACGGACATGAGCGCGGCATCCTCGAACAGCGGCCGATGGTCCTGAATCTCCAGTGCGACATCGACCATCCGACCCAGACCCTGGCGGATCTCCACCACCTGATCCGCCATTTCGGCGGGGTGGACCGGCTCAGGGGGAAAAAGGTCGCGATGAGCTGGGCCTATTCGCCTTCCTACGGGAAACCCCTGTCGGTGCCCCAGGGCGTCATCGGCCTGTTCACCCGATTTGGCATGGATGTGACGCTTGCATACCCGGACGGTTACGAGGTCATGAGTTCAGTCGAAATGACGGCGCGGGAGAACGCCGCAAGGAGCGGCGGGAGCTTCCGCAGGACACACTCGATGGAGGAAGCCTTTGCCGGGGCCGATATCGTGTATCCCAAGAGCTGGGCCCCCTTTGACGCCATGCAGAAGCGAACGGAACTCTACGGCCGGGGGGATGCCGAGGGGATCAGACTGCTGGAGAAGGAACTGCTGGGGCACAACGCCAGCCACAGGGACTGGGAGTGTACCGAGGAGAAAATGAGGACGACCCGGGACGGGAACGCGCTGTACCTGCACTGCCTGCCCGCCGACATATCGGGTGTATCCTGCGCGGCGGGGGAGGTCGCGGCCTCCGTCTTTGACCGCTACCGCGTCCCGCTGTACCGGCAGGCAAGCTGCAAGCCCTACGTCATCGCAGCGATGATCTTCCTGTCCAAGGTCACAGACCCGTCGGAGGCACTCAGGAATCTGGAAAAAAGAGGCGCAGCCAGGAACAGGCTGTAAGCCAGGGATTCAGGTTCAATTCAAAGGCGGCATGATCCATCCCCTTTTGGCGTCCGGAGGGCCCGTTCCGCCCCCGTCCTGTTCTCATCCTGTGCCTTTGACGAATCGCGCACCGGCCCACACAAAGAGCAGAAAGGGCAAAGGGATAGGCCGGAAGCATGATCTATACCATGTCCGGAAGCCAGCACTGGATATGAATGCCTCCATCTTAGCTGATAGGATCCCCCGAGACAGGGTATGGTGGTCTGCCCCCAGTCCTTGTACCAGTTGGTGAGTTAGTAAAGACCGTTCAACGGTACAAGCTTTCCTTCATAGGCTTGTCCGCATCTTAACACACGACATTTAGGCGCTCAATGGCGCGTGCAGCTCGTTCACAGGGTATTTTTGCGGAATCCCGGATATGTTAGCCTGCTTAACAGCGGACTCAAAGCTCAGATTTATATAAAAAAGTGTATTGCGAATCGCATTATTTTACAAGTGGAATTTGGCCATTCTAATCATTTCTTGGTAGTCTGTCTATACATCACATCCAGGGACCAAACAAATGATAGAAGCAAAAGGCTTGGCTTTCCCTGGTGTTTGCCAATTATCTGGATCATTGCGTCCACCTTTCCGGATCTGCGTTTCAAGTCGGCTTTACTTCCGGTTGATGACCGCGAGGATTGTTCAGATTGGTCAGCCCATACGAGAGCGCTCATCCAGAACATGCCATGGATGATAGCACCTGGTTTCGGCAACACGCTGTACATCTCCGGGTCAACCAATATGTCATATTCCATCCCCATGCTGGTGATCTGTAAATGGTCGTACTCAAAGCTCGTCACAGGGTTGACCAATCGACGTGAAGTTTGAACCATTCCTCCCAACATGGAATGAGGCGACTGCTCAAAGTCTTGATCACCCTCATGTCTGAAGGTGCCCGTGGGGATAAAATGCTCAAGCGCCAGTTTTGTTTCCCCACTCTCTATTACCAAATCAAAAACCCGCTGGTTTTCGTACACTTTGATGTCTTCTGCGAAGCAGGCGATCTGCGCCTTATACTGTGCCCCCGATGTCAGTTTACCCATCAGCCCCGCCACCGGAAGGTACAGGTTTATCGGCACCTCAGGCACTGGATAACCATCCTTTTCTACCAGGTCCACCTCGCATCTGTACAACCCGGACATTTCACCCGGTTCCGGTTGAATGCATTCTATCACCCGGATATCTTTCTTTTTCCCCGAAGCAAAATGAAAGCTGTAATCCAGCGGTTCATTCTTTTCATTTAGCGGGAACCAATATTGGATTCCGTCCGCCGGTTGGTACAGGGCTGCCTGCCCCAACGGCAGTCTATGTGTTTCCGCCTGATTCAGCGCTGTGCCTAAAAACTGTCTATATTCCTCATTGTTCTCAAAAGCAAAACCAATGTCCGAAAAGTGACTGGCCATCACTAATTCCCCCTGTTCCGGGATGTTCTCCCGGTTGTTCCTGCCCATCTGGCAGCTGCATGTTCTTAAGGACTGTGGATTGGATGGGAGGCCAGTTGGGATGTTCGGTGAGTTCATACAACAGCTATGACATCGTTTCAATCAAATGCCATCCGGAGTGAGTTCATCCTCCTCATCTTGATAAACATCTGTTACATCACGGGCGTTGTCCATTGACGGCGGATCTTCATACACCAAGGTTCGCTCGAATACTTTAATGCTCTCTTCTCGGCTGATAGGGTAAAAGCGCAGGAATTGCCAGCCTTGATCATCGTTCCTAACCTTGAACTCCACACTCATCCCTTCCACTTCGCATTTCACCCTGACCAATTCAATGTTGCCCAAGGCAGGATTTATATCACAGCTCATCCGTTCTCCTGGCTGCATATTGGTTAGCGCGGTCCGGATAGTACCAAAGCGACGCATTGTCAATGGAGTTTCGATTGTGATATTGAAAACATAGCCTGTAAACCAAAAATCAATCACACGCGCCGAAAACCGAAAAACCCCCTGTAACACAGCACCTTTCTTCGGAATTGCCGGTAGCAAATCCGGATTGGCAACCACATCCATTATCATGCCCAGGCAGTTTACCTCCAGGTGGTAAAAAGGCAGTCCGGTTACCTCATTGATAACTTTCGTGGCACTCTTGATGACGCCTGTAATCATCCCGTGATCGGGCATGTTTGCCCTGCCACATTCATCAAACGCCGTACCAGACACAAAGGATTCCTCTGCCAGCTTATTGTTCCTGCGAATTTTATACTCCCCTACACTATCAAAATACGCCAGCTCCTCCGGAAACGCACACACCTGGACCACGGGGTCATCCTGCATATATTCATCCCGGTATAAATGGAGGTCCGGGACTTCGATCGCGCTATGAAAAAGCACCTTATCCTGATTCTTGTAAGGCCTTAATCCGGCGAAAACACGGCTGCATGTCAATTGCCCGTAGTTTTTGGACTTGTTGAGTGTATCGATACGCATGTACATGCTGTTTGCCGATGCATAATGCGCCTTGAAATCCACAAGCTGGTCCAGCTGCGGATCCCATTCATACCAAAGCTGGATGCCACTTGGCAGCTGGCAGCAGTCGAAGCGTCCATTCAATTTACGGATGCGCCCGGCAGCATGCTTGCTTATGACATCCATCACCGCTCCGGGAAGTTCATCCGCGTCGCTCTGGGGATAACCCAGGTGCTTGAGGTCATTCAGCGAATTCCTGTTCCAAGGGCGATACTCTTCCGGGCATCGCTCGCAGGCAATACAGCGACGCCTGCGGGACAGCGCTGTATCCAGTTCCATCAAAAAGGGGATGCCGTCATTGATAAAGCTTCCCCTGTGAATCCCGGTGCTTATTTCATCACAGTCATACTGGCTGATCTTACCCTCATACACCGGGCAGTAAAACTCCACTTCGTTTATCATACTCCCGCTCCTTCCTTTCGCTTAAACGGAACAGCCGCTATTCCAGCCCTTGCCTCAGGCATAGGAACTGAAGTCCCGGCTCATACCGTTCAGCCCAATTAATTCATGAAGGTTCGCGTTGAATCTACACCCTGAATATGTCTTTCTTATGAAGGACTGTTACCTTATGGCTTAACCGTCCGAGGCATCCATACAAGGGTTCTCTTTAGCGTTTCCATGACACTGAGCATTTGATATTTCAACAGGAAAGCCGCGTTATAATAGTCCGGCGTTTTCTTTAAGACATCGATCAGGGGGAAAACGTAACGTTCTGTTTCCGTAATGTAAGTAATCATTTTGTCACGGTCAAATCCAGTTGCCATCAAGGATAGGTTGTTACAGCGATCAATCACCTTGAGCAGCGATGCATGTGGGTTTTCAGCAATTCTGGCATGATACCGTTTCTTGAAAGCAGCCCTATCCTCATTAGGCAGTTCATCCTTGGTTACTCTATAAACAATGTCTTTCACTCGATCATTGGAGGGCAGTTCTTCCAGTTTGACTCCGCAATCCTCCACCACGTCATGAAGCAGGATGGAAGCCAGTACGTCATCATCCTTTATTCCCATTGCCAGCGCATGACATGCCATGGTCAGCGGGTGGTTGATGTAAGGAACCCCGTCTTTGCCTTGACGTTTCTGTTCCTTGTGCCGATCTTTGGAAAAAGGCAGCGCTATCAGCAGTCCCGGCAGTTCAAGCGACACGGCCGCCGACTTTACAAAAGTGTACATGTGCTCTTCGTCAAATAATCTGTCGTGCAACGTAAAGTCCGGCATTGCCATGTCATCTTCTTCAAGGAGGAATGCAACCATGACACCCAATGATTTGGCGATAAGTTTCAACTTATCCGTATCGGGAATATGCTCGTCCCGTTCCCAACTGCTCACAGCTTGAAAGCTTACCTCCAGCTTTTCCGCAAGTTCATTCTGGGTCATATCCAACATCCGACGCAGCATTGATATCCTACTGCCAACACTCATCCTACCTGCCCTCCCTTCCCAATGAGATAGTATCCGAATAATGCCTGGATTTACAACAAGTACAGGTTGAACTTTTCAACACCATCTCAAGTGTTACTTGAACCAACACAAGCAATCCCTCTTCACTTGATCACATCGTAACAAAAGCCGGAAAAGCGCTAAAAGGTATCTCTTGCCTCCCTATACCTCGAAATTGAATCCCATTGAGATGATCTGGGACGAGGTACGGGAGAAAGGCTTTCGAAATGAAATCTTCAAATGTCTTGAAGCGGTTATAAACCGATTGTGCCTGACAGTGAGAGGTCTGGCAGAGGATGTCCAACGCGTCGCTTCCATTACACATCGCAAGTGGCTCATGGATCGGCACAGGCATTCCTTCTTAGGCATGGCCACATCGTAACACAGGCTGGCGAGGCGATCATGAACAAACACGGCACGGAGTGGGCATTAGCACAGTTGGTAGGACGAGGTAATCGTACTTTCGCCCCAACAAGCCCCCACTCACCTTGCGCAGCAGTTTGTGCCCGACCGCCACGTCATGCACGTTTGCGCCGGTCGCTTCCACTGCCGTCACATACCCTTACCCTGCGTCAACACCAATGTGGATCTTCATCCCGAACTTCCATTCCTTGCCCTTCATCGTTTGTTTTATCTCCGGGTCCCGTTGCTTGTCCGCGTTCTTGCTGGATGAAGGCGCATTGATGATGGTTGCGTCCACAATGCTCCCGCCATGCAGCAGTTGTCCGGCGCTCTCAAGCCTCTTCCTGATCCCCTCAAACATGGCCGCCCCCAGTCCGTTGTCTTCCAGCAAACGCCTGAAGTGCAGCAGTGTAGTCGCGTCCGGCGTGTTTTCCTCAATGAAGTTGATCCCCATGAACTTCCTCATGGCGTAACTGTCGTAGATGGCATCTTCCACGCCTTCGTCTGACAGATTGAACCACCCCTGCAGCAGGCACATCCGAAGCATTTTCTCGATTCCCTTGGGAGGACGCCCGCGTTCTCCCTTGAAGTAGAACGGCCGGATCAGCGCGACCCACTCATCCCAGGGGATGATTTCATTCATGGTGTCCAGGAAGTCTTCGCGCTTGGTTATCCTGCCGCTGCCGCCGTATTCCACGTCACTGAAGGTTTGCTGCTTCATGATTTTCGCTCCGTGTGTAACGTTGATCTCTTTGCCCATTTTATCATGAACCGCTCAGTTAGGAGATTAAATCAGTGGTTCCCTAGATATGACATCATGAAAGCATAGAGAAAGGCTATCCTAGCGGTGACAAAAAAGTTAAACCCCCTGATTTCTCAAGGGGTTCCGTGGTGGTCTGTACTGGACTCGAACCAGTGACCCCATCG
>CAUJDI010000042.1 GCA_963169565.1 Bacillota bacterium
GATCTGTTTATACGTTTCGGGGGACACAGGATGGCCGCCGGGCTGTCGCTTCCCGCGAAGAACCTGATGGCATTCACTGACCGGTTTGACGCGGCGGTCCGCGAGCAGCTGGGGGAGGGCGACCTGATCCCGGAAACGGTGTATGACTGCGTGCTGCCGCTCAGCCAGGTCACGCTGGACATGGTTCAGACCGTGGGCAAAATGGCGCCTTTCGGGATGGGGAATCCCCCGCCGCTGTTTTTGCTTGAGGACCTGAACCTCCTCAACGCCCGGACTGTCGGGAGCGGAAACGCCCACCTTAAACTCACCGTCGCGGGGAAGGGCGCTGTGCGCGAGGGGATCGCCTTCAACCAGGGGGAACTGCACGCGAAGCTCAGCAGCGCCCTTCGGCTTGTCGCCGGCGTGGAACGAAACGATTTCAACGGCAGGGTCAACGTTCAGCTTCAGGTCAAGACCATCCTGCCGGGTCCGGAAGTCATCCCGGCTGGCGCTGAAGCTGAAGCGGCTGTGATCCTTCGTGAGCTGACCAGGCAGGTGCCGCAGCCCCAGACCGATCCGCGGGTCCTTGACATCACCAGGCTGCCCGAACTGGCCGGCAGCCGCGGAACGCTGCTGGTCGCACGCTGCGCGCAGACCGCCAGCGCGCTGCACCGCCAGTATCCCGCGCTTCAGGCGCTGACCGGAAATGCGCCGGATCCCCGGGGCTTCCATGCCATCGTCTATATGCCGGACTGGTCGCTCACCTTTGCGCGGTATGAAAGGGTCGTCCTTGCCGACGGACTTCTGGGCAGCCTGGAAGCGGCGATGGTCCAAAACGCGACCGGCGCGCAAGAGATCCTTGCCATGCCGAAAAGCGCCGCGTTCTCGTCCCTCATGGACAGGCTTCGCCTGAGTGTTTCGGACCTGCGGCAGGCCTACGTTCTGCTGAAGGACGGCGCGGTATCCGGTCTGTGCGGGGATCCGGTCAGGGACCTGGCCGCGAAAATGGTCCTTCATCAGCTGGGCCTCATCAGCCTGGACGAAAAACTCACCTTTACCGGCATGAAACAGTCGAAGCGGATTTCCCCGCAGGAGAGCGCCCTGTTCATGGCGCTGCAATGAAGGAGCGGTATGGCTCACACTGCCTTTGAACGCCTGACCCTGGAGGAGATGCTCGCCAGGCTGACCAAGTACAGCTCGGAAGAGGCGCTTGGCGTTGTCAGAAAGGCGTATGAGTTTGCCCGGGAGGCCCATCAGGGACAGGTCAGGCGAAGCGGGGAGGATTATTTCTCCCATCCCCTTCACGTCGCCAGCATCCTCGTCGAGCTGCAGATGGACGTCCCCAGCGTCGCGGCAGGGCTGATGCACGACACTGTGGAGGACGTTTCCAGCATCACGCTGGACGTCATTGAGAAAAACTTCGGCGCGGAGATCCGCGCCCTCGTGGACGGTGTCACGAAACTGGGCCGGCTGGACTTCATCGACCGTGAAGAGCAGCAGGCGGAATCCTGGCGGAAGATGATCCTTGCGATGAGCAAGGACATCCGAGTCATCATGATCAAACTCGCCGACCGGCTCCATAACATGCGCACCCTCTCCTTCCAGCCGGCCGACCGGCAGCTCGCCACCGCGCGTGAGACGCTGGACATCTATGCACCCATCGCCCATCGCCTGGGCGTGTTCACGATCAAGTCCGAGATCGAGGACCTGGCCCTTCGCTACCTTGACCCGGAAGGGTACAGGGACGTGGCCAACAAGGTGGGGCAAAAGCGCATCGAGCGCGAGGAGCAGATCAAGACCATCATCAGCACCCTGGACCAGAAGCTCAGGGAGATGGGGCTGAACAGCTTTGAGATCGAAGGGCGGCCGAAGCACCTTTACAGCATCTACCGGAAGATGGTGATCCAGAACAGGACCTTTGACCAGATCTATGACCTGATCGCCGTCCGGGTGCTGGTGGACACGATCCCCGAATGCTATACCGTGCTGGGGGTCGCCCACACGCTGTGGACGCAGATGCCGGGCCGTTTCAAGGACTATATTTCGACTCCCAAGTCCAACATGTACCAGTCGCTGCACACCACGCTCATCGGCGGGAGGACCATCCCCTCGCCCTTTGAGGTGCAGATCCGCACGCGGGAGATGCACCGCGTGGCTGAGTACGGCATCGCGGCGCACTGGAACTATAAGGAAGGGACCGCGGACGGCGGGCTTGACAAGAAGCTGTACTGGCTCAGGCAGATCCTGGACTGGCAGTCGGAAACCCGCGACAGCAAGGAGTTCATTGATGGGCTGAAGACAGACCTGTTCAGCGAGGACATCTTTGTCTTTACCCCCAAGGGGGACATCCTCAACCTCCAGCGCGGCGCGACGCCGCTGGACTTCGCGTACCGGGTCCACTCCCACATCGGCAACACCTGTGTCGGGGCCAAGATCAACGGGAAGATCGTCCCGCTGAACACAGAGCTTCAGACGGGCGACAGGGTGGAGGTCATGACCTCCGCCAACTCCAAGGGTCCCAGCATGGACTGGCTCAACGTGGCCAAGACCCAGCAGGCCAAGGCCAAGATCCGCCAGTACTTCAAGAAGGAGCTGCGCGGCGAGAACGTGCAGAAAGGCCGGGATATCCTGGAGCACGAGGCGAAAAGAAGGGGACTGAAACTCGGCGATCTGACCAAACCGGAGTACTATGAGTCCATTCTCAAACGCTACTCTTTCCCCGATCTGGAGGCGGTGTACGGGGCGGTGGGCTACGGCGGCATCCCCTCAAACTATGTGATCTCCAAGCTTGTGGATGAGCAGGCCCGCGCTGCGGAGCAGGCCGGGCTGAAAAAGACGCCGGCTCTGCCGGAGCCAAAGGAGATCGCCCATCAGGGCAAGCCGACGCACGGCATCTACGTCGAAGGTGGGGCGGGCATGCTGGTGCGCTTCGCCCACTGCTGCAGCCCGGTGCCCGGGGATGAGATCAGCGGGTATATCACAAGGGGGCGCGGCGTCACGGTGCACAAGGCTGACTGCGTCAACGCGCTGAATTCGGAGCCTGAGCGATCCATCCACGTCAGCTGGGCGGAGGAGGATACCGGCAGCTTCAACGCCGGGATCCGCGTCATCGTGTATGACAGCCCCAACATCCTGGGCGAGATCATGATGTACATCGCCAACTCCGGGACCCCGGTCGCGGCGGGTTCACAGGAAGAGGTGAGGAAGGGGCTGAGGACCCTGCACGTCGTCCTGCAGGTCTCAAGCTCCGAACAGGTCAGGGTCACGCTGGCCCGGCTGCAGAAGCGGACCGATGTGCTGGAAGCCTATCGCAGCGCGAAATAACGATCGATAAGGGAGCATCCATGAGGGCAGTGGTTCAGCGGGTCACAGGCGCGCAGGTCAGCGTGGGGAATGAGATGATCGGCAGCATCGGCCCCGGCCTGCTCGCGCTCATCGGTGTACAGGCCGGGGATACGGAGAGGGACGCGTTGTATCTGGCTGAGAAGATCACAAAGCTCAGGATCTTTTCCGATCAGGAGGGAAAAATGAACCTCTCGCTGGCGGACACGCGGGGGGAGGCGATGCTGGTCAGCCAGTTCACCCTGATGGGGGACGCACGCGGCCAGAATCGGCCCGGCTTTACCGCCGCCGAGGAGCCGGAGGAGGCGAACAGGTTGTTTGAACTGTGCTGTGAAACCGTCAGGGCGAGGGGGATCCGCACGGCGCAGGGCGTTTTCCGCGCCCATATGAGCGTATCGCTGGTCAACGACGGGCCGGTGACCATCCTGCTGGACTCAAGGAAGAACTTCTGATGATTGGGAATGATTTGCAGCTGACTGCCATACCGGTCGGCTCACTGGAAACAAACTGCTACGTCCTTGGCCTGAAAGGGCGTGATGACGCCGTCGTGGTGGATCCCGGGGATGAGGGAGAGAAGATCCTAAGCGCTCTTGACGGACGGAAGCCCGCCGCCGTTCTGCTGACCCACGGGCATTTCGACCATACCGGCGCGCTGTCCTTTTTTGCGGGTGTGCCCATCTATATCCATGAACTGGACAGCATCATGCTGGGGGACAGCCACTACAGTTTCGGCCGCATCGCCGGGGACCATGCCAGGCGGCCCGATGCCACAGGCTTTCTGCAGGAGGGGCAGATCCTGAGGCTTGCCGGCATGGACATCCATGTCCTGCACACCCCGGGCCATACCCGGGGCAGCGTGTGTTTTCGTGTCAATGATGAGCTGCTTACCGGGGATACGCTGTTCAAAGGCGATTACGGGCGCACGGACCTGCCCGGGGGCAGTCCTGAACAGATGCGCGCTTCCCTTCGCCGCCTGCTCAGGCTGTCCGGCTGTCACGTCCTGCCCGGTCACGGACCGGATGACTGGATCAAATGAGAATCAGGATGAATCTGCCCTTTCCGGGCTTTCAGAAGGAGCTGCTGGACGTCGCGGAGGTCTTTCTCAGCACCGTCGTTCTGGTCGAGCGTCCGGCTGAGGCGGCCGAGCTGTACGTACGCATCATGGAAACCGTCGTCGATGACACGCGTTTCTGCGCGGCGGAGCTGACCGGCAGCCTCAAAGCCTTTCATCTGATCCAGGGTCAGGTTTCGGAGGATCCGCAGGAAGAGAAACGCCTGCACAAGCGGCAGCAGAAGACAGCCCTTTTCCATGCCTTCGTACAGGCCACCGGCCGGCATCCGCCCTGGGGCTCGCTGACGGGGGTGCGTCCGACGCGTTTGGTATATGAAGGCATGGAGCAGGGCCTCACGCCCGCGGAGGCTGCCGTCCGCGTCGGGGACCTGTTCCATCTGAGGAAGGACAAGGCGGAACTGCTGCAGGAGATCGTCCTGGTCCAGCAAACCCTTCCCTCCGCCTGTCCGGATGAGGCGTCCCTCTACGTCGGCATCCCCTTTTGCCCCAGCCGGTGCCGTTACTGCAGCTTCATCAGCAGCGAAGTCGGTGACGGAGGGATCCTGCCTTCCTATGTGGACGCGCTGAAAAAGGAGCTTGAGGGCATCCGGGAACTGATGGACGCTCAGGGACTGAAACCCCGGTCAGTGTACGTCGGCGGCGGCACGCCCACCGTGCTGCCGGAGCGAATGCTGCTGCGCTTGATGAAATCACTATCCTCGCTGTTCGGTGCGGCCAAAGAGGTGACGGTGGAAGCCGGAAGGCCTGACTCGATCACGAAGGCGAAACTGGGCATCATCAGGGACTTTGGCAGCGTCAGGATCTCTGTCAATCCGCAGACCATGTTCAACCAGACGCTGGAGCGGATCGGGCGCAGGCATACCCGGGAACAGACCGAGCAGGCCTACGCGCTGGCAAGAAGCATGGGCTATCAGAACATCAACATGGACCTGATCGCCGGACTGCCCGGGGAGACCCCGGAGATGTTCTCCCAGACGGTTTCCTGGGCGCTGAACATGAAGCCGGAGTCGGTCACCGTGCATACCCTCAGCGTGAAACGCTCCAGCGACATGTACCGCTTTGGGGACGTCGCCCCTTCGGGGAGCATGGCGGACGAGATGCTGGATGAGGCGCGCGTCCGCCTGACCGGCGCGGGATACAGGCCTTATTACCTCTACCGGCAGAAGCACATGGCCGGGAATCTGGAAAACGTCGGGTATGCCAAGCCGGGAAGCGAGTGCCTGTACAACATCGACATGATGGAGGACGCGACCACAGTGCTCGCGGCGGGCGCAAACGCGATCTCAAAGCTGGTCTCCCCCGGCAGGAAGCGGATCCTCCGGGCTCCCAACATCAAGGATGCCGAGAGCTATATCATGAGGATCGGGGAAATGATCGAACGAAAAAACGCCCTGTTCATGGGCGTGGGGAAGGGGGCCAGGCCGGCTTCAGGCTTTGGGCCGCAGGCGGACGTCCTGTCCCTGGAACTGGAGGACGAGGCTTAGCCTCTGATCCAGCAACCTTGACAGGATGCGCCGGGTGTAGCGCTCCCTGAGGTTTTCAAGCGTCAGGTTGGTGCTGAACACGGTGCTTTTATTATGCGTCATCCTGTATTCGATCAGGGCGAACAGCTGCTCCAGCGTGATGTTCTCCCACAGGGGTTCGGTGCCCAGATCGTCGATCAGCAGCAGCGGCACCTCATAATACGGCTGGTCAACGTCCCCGTCGCGGGAGAAGTATGCCTGCCGGATCTGATTGAGCAGCGCGTTGGCGTTGAACGCCAGCGCCTGGACACCCCGCTCCCTTGCTCTTTTGGCGATCGATTTAAGCAGATAGGTCTTGCCCAATCCGCTGGGGCCGTACAGCAGAAGGTTCAGCTCGCTCTCCGGGAGGGTATCGGCATACTGCCTGCATCGGCTGAAGATCACCTGCATCAGTTCGCGCTGGGTGATCCCGGTCCTGTCCAGGGGGCTTTCGGAAAAAACGTTCAGGTCAAAGCGCTCAAAGCTCGGGCTGTCCTCCTGCTCATCTTCGCCTGAGAGCAGCTGGTGATAACGCCTGGTCACGCAATCGCACAGCGTCTTTCGGTTGTCTCCGACATATCCGCTGTCCCTGCATTCCGCGCATTGATGGACGGGATCCAGGTAATCCACCGGAAGCCCGTGTTCCTCGAGCAGTTTTATGATCTTCCCGTTGCGCAGCCTGGTCCTCTCCTGGATCCCTTCGGGCCTGATCCCCTGGATGGCCTGCTGAAGGCCAAGAAGGATATCGCTTCGGCGCATTTCGTCAAGCCTTGCGATCTCGGGGCACAACTGCGCCGCGTGCGCTAGCCTGCGCTGTTCTTCCGCCTCGTTCTGAAAACGCCTTGCCCGGCATTCCTCCAGCGCCTTGCTCAGCAGCTCATTGGCCACGCGCTTCCCTCGCTTCCTTCAGCAGATCGGGTCCCGCGGGTATTTCCTGCCCAGCGTCCCGGCCTTGATCATAGTCCTGAAAACCGACTTTTCTCGCTTGTCTCGGAAAAGAATCCGTCGTCTGCTTCGCTTCATCAAGCGTTCTGACGCCCCGCTTTTTCCAGCTGTCCAGCACCTTTTCCATATAGGGCATCTTCTGCCGGCTGCTGCGGGCCTGCTCCGCGGCCTCCAGGATCATCTCCCCGCTGTGCCCATCGCTGATCCACCGTTTACAGCGGATCAGGTCCTGCTCTCCCGGCCTCGCGTCCAGGCCCGCCCGTTCAAACGCCTTGAACAGCAGCGGCTCATAGGCTTTCAGTTCCTTCAGGTGCGCCAGCACCTGCGCCTCATCCGTCAAACCCATCTCCTCCCAGGAGAGCAGCTTTGGCTCAATGTGCTCAAAGGCGCCGCTACGCGCGCGGACGGATTTTGCCGCCAGCAGGATCATGCCCGGGGAGAAACGCTCCTTCAAAGCCCGCCATGCCGGCAGCAGCGGGTACGCGCTGATGCTGAATACGCCGAGGGTTTCTAGCACCTGCTTGACCTGGGCCGCTTCATCTTCTTCCTGGGTCAGCTGCTTTTTGACGTCAAGGGATCCTTTGCCGCCGCCCTTGTTCTTCAGCCGCTCCAGGATGCCGTTGAGATAGGTAAAGGACGGATTGCTGGCGCTGGCCGTTTCCGAGCAGGCTGTGAGCACCGCCTGGTCGTCAAAACCCCATTCCTCGGTCCATTTGCAGTACAGCGCCATTTCCGGCTCCGTGGGCAGTCTTCTGATGTTGAACTGCGTGAGCACCGCCCGCGCTCCCTGATGGGTCCGCTTGGAGTGGCTGAGGTACTGCTCCGCCTCCTCCGTCGTGGCGATCCCTTGCTCCTTCATCATCACGGCCAGCGGCTGCATGCTCCTGAAGGAGAAATGCGCCCCGCGCGTATCGGCGGCGTGATTGAGCAGCATCAGCACGACCTCCTGCGGAAGCCCCAGATCCTGGACCCATTCATAGGCAAGGGCGATATCGCTTGGACGCAGTTTGCGCCGCTCTCCGAACTGGGCGTACACTGCTTCTGAGAAATCCACAAAGGCATGGTCGGCGGCGGGCTCATCCTGTCCGGTGAGCACCCGCTGCCCAATGTTATGGAATACATAGACGGGCGGGTCGTCGCTCGTCCGCTCGACCAGCCTCCGGCGCTCCCAGTACCTCAGGGAAGCAAGGATCTGCCCTTCTTCCATGTTCAGCTCGCCGGCCATGGCCTTGAGGTCAAATCCATCCCCGCCCCGGCAGCTCCGGTACAGGCCGTACAGGTACACCTTGATCTTGTCACCGTCAGCCATTGGCATGTACTCGGTGATGAACAGGTTTTCCAGCGGTGTCACCCCGAAAATTCGGGCCTGTTCGTCAAGCCTGAACATCTTTTTGATCCTCTTTCACGATGTGCCCATCCTGGTTTTCCGGGGCTTTCTCCTCGTATGGAAGCGCTTTGGCCGCGCGCTTCTGGCGGGCGCGGTAGATCAGGGCGGCTGTCAGTGTGAACGCAATCGTCAGGCCGAACACGAGCAGCGCCAGCTTGTATTCCTGCTGGTCCAGCATGCTGCCGCCCAGGGTGGAGGACAGCACGGAGGGAATGCGCGCCAGGGAGGTGATCAGCAGGTAACGCCAAAGACGGATGGGGACAAGTCCTGTCAGGTAGGTCAGGACGTCCTTGGGGGTCCCCGGGATCAGGAACAGCAGGAAGATCGTCGCATCGCGCTTGCTGGGGTCTTTGAGGAACTTGATATTGGCGATCTGCCTGTCCGAAAAGAAGAGCCGGATCAATTTGATGCCCCTGGCGCGCACGGCGAGGATGATGATGATGCTCCCCAGCGCAGCGCCGATCAGGCAGAGCGCCAGACCGCCCCAGGCGCCGAAGATGAAACCGGCGGCGATCTCGATCGGCTCGCCCGGGATGAAGGCGATGATGACCTGAAGCGCCATGATGCCCGCCATCAGCGGGTACTTCATGAAACCGCGCTCCTGCATCCAGGCGCGGAAGCTTGTGCGGTTCTTCAGCGCATCCACCAGGGGCCGTCCGATCAGGTGGGTCAGGAGGATGATCAGGGCGATGACAAGGCAAAGGGAAACAAGGCTGATGATCTTCCTTTTTTTCAGCAGCTGCGGGTCTTCCTGAGCCGGGTCTCTCTTCTCCGTGCCTTCTGCGATGCCTTTATCTTTCACTTTGCCGCTTCGATCCCCTGCCGTACGCAGGAAAGGATTTTATTT
>CAUJDI010000043.1 GCA_963169565.1 Bacillota bacterium
ACCTACGAGGCGTTCTTCCCGCTGATCGTCACCGCGGCGATCTATTTCCTGCTGGCATGGAGCCTGACTTCCTTATTGGACCTGGTGGAAATCAGGATCGATCCCAGACGCAGATCCCGGAAGCTTAAGGGGGTAGTGGAATCATGATCGAGGTCAGGCACTTACGCAAGGAATATCCCAACGCGACACCCCTGACGGACGCGAACGCATCCATCAGGAAGGGGGAAGTCATTTCCATCATCGGCCCCTCCGGGACTGGCAAGAGCACTTTCCTGCGCTGTCTCAACGGATTGGAGACCCCGACAAGCGGCGAGATCTATATTGATGGTATCAACATCTGCGACAAATCCAGCAATATTTCCAAGGTGCGGCAGAAGATGGGGATGGTGTTCCAGTCCTTCAATCTGTTTTCGCACCTGACGGTCGCAGAGAACATCATGGCGGCGCCTGTGGATCTGTTGGGGTGGAGCCGTCAGGAAGCCTATGACGCGGCAATCAAACTGCTTAAAACAGTCGGCCTTGCTGAGAAAGCCAGGAATTATCCGGATGAGCTTTCCGGCGGCCAAAAACAGCGTATTGCCATCGTGCGGGCGCTTGCCATGCAGCCGGAGATCCTGCTGTTTGACGAGCCAACCAGCGCCTTGGATCCAACCATGGTCGGCGAGGTGCTCACAGTCATCCGGAATCTCGCCAGGGAAGGGTTGACCATGATCATCGTCACCCATGAAATGAAATTTGCCCGGGACGTCTCCACACGTGTTTTCTACATGGATCAGGGCGTCATCTATGAAGAGGGTACACCGGAAGAGATCTTCGACCATCCCCAAAAGGGACCAACCCGCATTTTTGTCAAGCGGCTGCGCACCTTCCACCGGGAGATAAGGTCCAGGGATTTCGACTTTGTCGCCATGGCAAACGATATTGAAGAGTTCACGATGCGGCAATCGCTCAAGGCGGCGAAGATGCTGAAATTCCAACAGATATTTGAGGAACTATGCGTGCTTGTCCTCTTGCCCGCACTTCCGGAATCGGGATTCCTCCTGGAATTCGAAGCGGCCTGCAGCGAGAACGGCGAAGATTGTGAAGTAACGATATGCTGGGAAGGGGAGCGCTACAATCCGCTCACGCATGGCGACGAACTCTCCGTCAAGTTGGCGACGGCGAGGACCAGAAGCGCGGAATATGAACATGAAAACGGGAAGAACTTCGTCCGCATAACATTCTGAGGCGCAAGCATCGTGTTGACCGTTGAAACAATGAAAGTCAGCCTAAGGAACCGCTGATCGACTCACTTCACAGACGGAACATTGGCAGATTGAGCGCACGAATTCCATAGAGTGCGGCGTGATGAAATTACATGAACCAGCAGACACTCAGTGATATCGGCCATGGCGGGAGGATCAGGAACATCAGGCGCGAGAAGTTCCTGGGCACGGTAAATCCGGTCATCCCATGGGAAGAACGGATCGTTATCGATTCAGCCGCACCAGCATCATGGGAAGCACCGCCGATGGCTGGCAGATCCTGCCATTCCCTGATGGAATGATGAAAATACATACTACATACTGACATGCGTTGACATGACATACATTGGATTGATACGATGACGCACATCATCGAAGACGTTCATCCGGGTAGATGATTTCTTGTCAGGATGAGCGCCATTTTTAGTCCGGGAGGTGAAGAGCTTGAAACTCCTCGAGGGACAGGTCAGGATACCTTCCGGCTGCGCGATCTGCGCTGTTATCTCCAAAAAAGGGCGCCTGATGACCGCTGAAAAGATCATCAGCGGCATCAAGGTCATGCATGAGCGCTCAAACGGGCTGGGCGGCGGATTTGCCGGTTACGGCATTTACCCCAAGTACCGCGACTTTTACGCGCTTCACTTGTTCTACAGCAGCTCCATTGCCCAGGCGGAGACCGAGCAGCTGCTGAAGGACAGGTTCTATATCGTCAAGGCCGAGAACATCCCCACACGGAAAACGCCTTTCATCAAGGACGCTCCCCTGATTTGGCGGTATTTTGTGGTGCCGCCGGCCCCGCTGCTGGATTCGGTGCAGCTGGATGAAAAAGAAGAAATCGTCCGCATGGTCATGAAGATCAATACTGAAGTCAAAGGTGCCTACGTGTTTTCCAGCGGGAAAAACATGGGAGCCTTCAAGGCAATGGGCTATCCCGAAGACGTCGGCTTCTTTTACGGACTGGATGAATACGAAGGCTACGCCTGGACGGCGCATGGCAGGTACCCCACCAATACGCCGGGCTGGTGGGGCGGCGCGCATCCGTTCGCGCTGCTGGACTATTCAGTTGTGCACAATGGCGAGATATCCTCCTACGACGCCAACCGCCGCTTTATCGAGATGTTCGGATACAGATGCACGCTGCAGACAGATACCGAAGCCATCACCTACATCGCGGATTACCTTCTGCGACGTCAGGGCCTGACGCTTGAGGAGCTGGCAAACGTCATCGCGGCCCCGTTCTGGAGCGTCATCGATCAAAAAGGGGAAGAGGAAAAAAGGCAGCTGCAGTATCTGCGGACTGTCTTTTCCGGCCTGCTGGTCACGGGACCGTTCTCCATCGTTCTTGGCTTTGAGGGCGGGCTGATGGCGCTGAACGACCGGCTGAAGCTGCG
This sequence comes from Bacillota bacterium, assembly GCA_963169565.1. Taxonomy (GTDB): domain Bacteria; phylum Bacillota; class Clostridia; order Christensenellales; family Aristaeellaceae; genus UBA6115. Next base: position 2,636 of record CAUJDI010000043.1, read on the forward strand.
CTCCATGGTGGTGGGTGAAAAGGATGACACGGTCTACATTGCCAGCGAGGAAGCCGCCATACACGCTATGGAGCCGGCTGTCGGAAACATCTGCGCGCCGTCGGGAGGCGAACCGGTCATCATCAGGGCGGAGGAGGGATCATTTTGACTGGGATTGATTACATCGCTCCGCTGTTTGACGTGATCAGGGATGACAGCCGCTGCACCAGGTGCCGCGTCTGCGCAGCCCAGTGCTCAAACGGTGTTCACGCCTACGATGAGAGAACAGGGCAAATGTCGAGCAATGAAGCGATGTGCGTCGACTGTCAGCGCTGCGTTGCCTTCTGCCCTGCCCGCGCGCTCAGGATCATCAACAACCGGAACACGCTGCGCGGTAACGCCAATTGGCCAAGCCAAACCATCAGGGAGGTTTTCAAGCAGGCTTCCAGCGGCGGCGTCCTGCTGTCCTCCATGGGCAATCCCAATCCCCTGCCCGTATACTGGGACCGTATCCTGATCAACGCGTCGCAGGTCACCAACCCATCCATTGACCCGCTGCGCGAACCGATGGAAACGCGGATCAGCCTGGGGAAGAAACCCAATCAGGTATCACGGCGGGAAGACGGCTTGCTGAAGACGGACCTTCAGCCCCAGATGAAGCTGAACATGCCGGTGCTGTTTGCTGCGATGAGCTACGGATCCATCAGCTTCAACGCGCATCAGAGCCTGGCTGGGGCGGCCGCGGAACTGGGCATCTATTACAACACAGGCGAAGGCGGCCTGCATGAGGATCTTTACCGGTACGGCGATCATACCATCGTTCAGGTAGCATCAGGCCGCTTTGGCGTCCATATGGACTATCTGGAAGCCGGCGCCGCCATAGAAATCAAGATGGGTCAGGGGGCCAAGCCGGGCATCGGAGGCCATTTGCCCGGCACAAAGATCGTTGGGGATATTTCCCGCACCCGCATGATCCCTGAAGGCATGGATGCGATATCGCCTGCGCCCCACCACGACATCTATTCCATCGAAGACCTTCAGCAACTGGTGTACTCCCTGAAGGAAGCGACCAGCTATAGCAAGCCCGTTATCGTCAAGGTCGCCGCTGTCCACAACATCGCCGCCATCGCCAGCGGCATCGCCAGAAGCGGCGCCGATGTCATCGCGATTGACGGTTTCCGCGGCGGCACAGGCGCGGCGCCCACCCGGACAAGGGACAATGTCGGCATCCCCATCGAACTGGCCCTGGCAGCCGTGGACCAGCGTCTGCGCGATGAAGGGATACGCAACGACATTTCGCTGATTGCGGGCGGCAGCATCCGCAGTTCGGCCGATGTCGTCAAAGCCATCGCTCTGGGGGCTGACGCCTGTTCTATCGGCACCGCCGCCCTGCTGGCGCTTGGCTGTCACCTGTGCAGGACCTGCCAGAGCGGGCAATGCAACTGGGGCATCGCAACGCAGCGCCCGGAACTGGTCAGGCGCCTGGATCCCAACATCGGCATCAAGCGCCTGATCCGCCTGATGACCGCTTGGAAACATGAGATCATGGACATGATGGGCGGCATGGGCATCAATGCCATCGAGGCGCTGCGCGGCAACCGGCTGATGCTGCGTGGCGTGAACCTCAACGAAAAAGAACTGGAAGTCCTCGGCATCAGGCACGCGGGTGAATGACCTTTTCCGGCAGAAGGATTCAGGGGGTAGCGCCACATGATCAGCATCGATGCGCGGGGACTGGACTGCCGCGCTTTGAACCAGGCGATACGCAGTGCGGACGATGACTGTGAGATCTCCGGCTGTACCGGGCAGCGTTTCATCGGAGCCGGTCTGCAAAAGAAACATCTGCTGATCCGCGGCGTCCCGGGCAACGCCCTGGGCGCCTATCTGAACGGCGCAGACATCACGGTAGGAGGCAATGCGCAGGACGCGGTGGGCGACACCATGAACGCCGGGATGATCACGGTCCATGGCAGCATCGGGGACGCGGCAGGCTACGCGATGCGGGGCGGCATGATCTTCATCAGGGGGAACGCCGGCTACCGCGCCGGCATCCATATGAAAGCCTATCAGGAGAAGCAGCCGGTCCTGGTGATCGGCGGCAGGGCGGGCAGCTTTCTGGGTGAGTATCAGGCGGGCGGCGTCATCATCGTGCTGGGGCTGAACCAGGATGGCAAAGACATCGTCGGCGGCTTCCCCTGCGCGGGAATGTATGGCGGCAGACTGTACCTGCGCAGCGACTGCAGCAAAATCAGTTTTCCGGAACAGACCTCTGCCAGACCTGCCGGGCCGGAGGATCTGGAGGGGATCCGTCCATACATATCCAGGTTCTGCGCCCTTTTTGGCGTTGATATGCCATACGTGATGGGCTCCCACTTTACCGTTGTTTTCCCAAACAACAAAAATCCCTACAGGCAGACATACGTCTCAGACCAATGATGGCATGAGATGAAATGTTGCCTGAGGGACTGTTATAATTAAGGTGTAAATATCAGGAGGCCATTGATTTGTCTGTCAGCCGGCAGCCGATCCGAAGCCGCCAAGCCAGTCCGGGTATTTTATGTTCAGTTTCCCTTTCTCTGGTGGGTGTTGAATGGTACTCCCTGTACAAAATTTTCCTTGATCCCCCTCCGTACAAAGCAAAATCTTCACAAGCCAAGGCGCAGATCATGGATTGCCGGCGTAGAAAAGCAGATACTGCCGCAGAAGCCCCTGTTTCAGCGTATGGCCCCCGTCGTGTGTGTGAACCTCAACACTCACGCCGCATGCCTGCAATGATTCATTCAGTGCCTTGATGCTTTGCCAAAACGGATCGCTCACGCCGCCGGAATCCAGATAGATCCTGGTCCGCTCCAGACCGTGCGCGGACCTGAACCCAGCAAGGTCATCCGCCCCCGCTGCCGCTTGCGTCGGGTACAGCCATTTCTTGAGCGCGCCGCCGGAGAAATCCGAATACTGCAGCGCGGGGCTATATGCGCCGACCTTGCCAAACAAGTCAGGGCGGCGAAGCCCGATCTCCAGCGCCAACAATCCGCCCATGGAAAACCCGCCTATAAACCGCTCCTGCGGCGATTGCACCGTCTGAAAGTGCGCGTCCACGTACGGCACCAATTCCTCGCAGATGAAGCGGGCAGAGAGGCTCATGCCTCGTACGCCATCCTGCATATCCGCCTGGATCTCCTTAATTGAATCGTATCGCACCTGCGGAAACACCATGACCAGCGGCCGGATCTCGCCGCCTTTCATCAGCTCATCCGCCTTGCCGCCGATTCCCGCGTCCATCAGCCACATGTTTTCAGTTGAACCATAACCATGCAGTCCGTACCACACAGGGTAGGTCTCACCGTTTCCGTACCCGGCGGGCAGATAGACCAGTAAAGGAACCTCTTGGTCCAGGTATGCGCTGTAGAGGCGAAAGCGAATCACTTCGGATCGCGCAAGGGGTTCAATCAGAGGCTGATCATCCGCCTGAGGGATAACGGTTGCCATTCCCCGTGTATGTTGAAGAAGCGCCAAACACAGCAGCCATACAAAAACGCTGCGGTAACGCTTCGTACGGCTCAAATCACGCACCCCCTTCTTCGTTTATGGTCGTACAATTGAACCTCAAAATGCAAACAAGCCTTTTGAAATCGGCGGATAACATTTCTGCAGTTCACCATAGAAGTATTCATCCAATAAAGCGGCGGATCCGCGTTGGGCTGGCCTGAGGATTCAAGTTCAGGATCTGTATGCTGATCTGCTCAACTGCCTCATCGCGGCGGATCGATGCCGATTTTTGAAAGACGGTCTCACCCCAGAAACGTTCGGTGGTACAGAAAACTGTCGATGACCAGCCATAAAGATCACCCTGTGCGGACATCTTCTGCTGTTTGCCGCTCATGGTGATGAATAGTCCCATCTGCAGTTCAATCAGTGCGCGGTCAAACGCGTTCTTTCCGCCGGCAGTAAACCCTGCGGTTTGTCTGAGATCATGAACGGGCAGCGGATCCCCGTCCTCGAGAATCTCATATATTCGCTTTGCGTCATGACTGATATGGCCGGCCAGATAATGCTCCTCAAAGTCGCGGACACCGCGCCGGGCAACCAGAAACAGCGGATACCAGTCCCGGGTGATATAGCCGCTTTTCCCAAAGAAGACTTTGGCATAGGCGATATCATCACGCTCATCCAATACACGCATCCGCCATTCCCAGGGATCCGTCTCCGGATCGCCAGTGTGCCAGCGTACAGGCGTCTCATAGGGCGGGTCTTGGTTCCAGTTCCAGGGGATCAGTGAGAAAATGCCCTCCGGGTTGCCTCCACCCATGGAAAACCCACAGTCCAGCAACCCATCGACAAAGTCCGCATAACGATGAATCTGCATGAAGATCACCTCGGCTGTTATTGATAGTCCCTTACTTGGTACACCGGCAACACGATTCTGATATCCTTGAATGATGCTTCAGCGCTTGAAAAATCACTGATGGATCTCGTACATTTTCTGCAGCGTGTCCACCTGCAGCGCTTTCTGCTCCGGGGTTTCAGAGGTCATGTGCCAGGCTGCCAGCCTGAACCCATAGTTCATCAGCATCATTTCGCGGATGCAGGGATCCGTGATATTGCTTACATCGGCATACTCCGAGAACCCCCTGTAATATGCAGGGACGCAACGGCGGTAATTCTCCGCCATTCGGCTGATATCGGGTTCGTCGGCAATCAGGCTGGCGATGTCCTCGCCAAGATGGCCCCATCCAGCGGTATCCCAGTCGATCAGTACGGTGGATCCTCCGGTGCTGAAGATGTTGGCCACCCAGAAATCTCTGTGGCACAGCACGACGGGCAGCTGCTTTATGCGCTGCCAGATGACCTCGGCATTTGCGTCCGCCTCTATCAGCATCCCGCACAGGTGCTTGGGCAAGCCGCAGCTTTCCGAACGGAGATAGTCACGCAGCGCCTGCCAGGACCGTATTTGCAGACAACTGTTCTTCATAAACGTCGTGCTGCTGAGGTTGGTCAGCCTGCCGATAAGGTCCGGCTGCCCGGCATACAGTCGCCCCTGAAACTGGCCCAGGGCGTGCGCCGCCCGCTCCAGCATGTCAGGCGTCAGGGCATACCCGGTGTCGCCAACGGTGTATTCCATCCATATCCGGGTCTGATCCTGACCATCGTTCATTTCAGCATAAAGACATTTAGGCCAGCGCAGCGTATCATCAAACAGAGCGTCCAGTCCCGAGCGATACAGGTCGTACTCCCGCCGCCAGGAACCGGGGTCGCCGGGCCGTTCCCATTTCTGCTGCGTTTTCTGTACAAGACTGAACGGCATTTTCCTGCCTGCTGCGGCGTCAGCCAGGCCTGTAATCAGCCGAACCTCACCCACTGTACCGCCTTTGAGGGACTGGGTCTGGCAACTGGTCACAGTGGCCTCTGCATCGTACATAGCACACAGAGCGGCCTTCAGTCCGCGAAGATCGTCTGCGCTCAGCCCATCAGCCGGAGCGTTGGAATGCTGGGTCAATATCTGATGCTCCTATCCATACTCTATACTGCGACAAACGATTTACCTGTCTTTATACCACAAGGGTTGACAAAGACCGTTCAACGCCATAAACGTCTGTTCCAAGGTTTGCTCACATCCTATCACAGGCCGGTATAGCTCTCAAGAGTGTTGTTGCCTATGTATCGCGCTTCAGAAACAAATGAAGGCTGAATAAATGATGGTATTGTATTTTCTCTTGCTTGAGATGGGCCAAATCGGTCTTGCTTGCCGCTGCTTTACAATACCAGGTTAGCGGCAGCCTGGCAGTCAGGATCACCCGAGGCATAAAGAGCATAAAAAAAGCCGCTTGACGCGGCGTTTGACCGATTCCTGATTCAGGCCTGTGCTTTATTGAGCGCTTTGGCCATGCGGGATTTCTTGCGGTTGGCGGTATTCTTGTGGATAACGCCTTTTACCACAGCACGGTCCAGGGCGGAGGCTGCCGCGCTGAGCTTCTCAGGCGCTGCTGCCGGATCGTTGTTCATCGCGATGATATATTTCTTCACGGCGGTTTTAACCCCCGTTTTTACCATGCGGTTGCGCAGGTTTTTCTTTGCGTTTACCCTGACGCGCTTTTCCGAAGATCGGATGTTTGGCAACTTGGTTCACCTCCTGACCTGCCGATTTAGCAATAGATAATCTATCACAAAGCCGTCCGCTCCGCAAGCGTTATTTTCAAATGTCCCATTTGTTCCGTAAAAGCCTTCGGGACGCTCACCCCCGTTTGATTGCGCGGCTGTCCGAATGCGTGTATGATATATGATAGTGTTGTGTTCAGCACCGCACGCAGATGATACCGAGAGGAGCTGTTGAGCCGCTTGTCAGTCCCGCTGGAAGCCTTTGATACCTGTGTCGCGCTCTTTGGCCTGAACGACAGGAACATTCAACTGATAGAAGACGACCTGCAGGTAGCGGTCCACCTTCGCAACAACGCGCTGCACGTTTCAGGAGAGATGGAAAACACCCGCATCGCTGAGCGTGTCATCCTTGAGATGCTGCAGCAGTTGCATGCGGGCGAACACCTCGACGAGTCGCGCGTCCGTTATCTGATCACGCTGGCCAGGCAGGACCGGCTGGAGAGGCTGGAAGATCTCGGCGGAGACGCGGTCGCCTTCACCCACAGGGGACGGAAGATCGTCTGCAAGACGGAGGGTCAGCAAGCCTACGTCCAGGCCATGCGTAAAAACCAGCTGACGCTGGCCGTCGGCCCCGCCGGGACTGGAAAAACCTACCTTGCGATCGCCATGGCGGCTGTCGCCTTCCGCAGCAAGGAGGCCGAACGCATCATCCTCACCCGCCCCGCCGTGGAAGCCGGGGAAAAGCTGGGTTTCCTGCCGGGTGACATGACACAGAAGGTCGACCCCTACCTCAGGCCGCTGTATGACGCCCTGTATGACATCATGGGGCCTGAGACCTATCAGCGCATGTCAGAGCGCGGCCAGATCGAGGTGGCCCCCCTGGCGTTCATGCGCGGCCGCACGCTCAATGACGCGTTCATCATCCTGGACGAGGCGCAGAACACCACGCCCGAGCAGATGAAGATGTTTCTCACCCGCATGGGCAGGAACGCGCGCAGCGTCGTGACCGGCGATCCATCCCAGATCGACCTTCCCAATGCCAGGCGTTCCGGCCTGCTCATCGCGCTGGACGTGCTGCAAGCCGTCGATGGCGTGAGCATCGTCCGCCTGACGCGAAGCGACGTGGTCAGGAATGACCTTGTGCAGCGCATCGTCAGCGCATATGAAGAACATGAGGCAAAGGCGCATAAAGATGCATGAAGTCTCCTTCGGAAAACAGGAAATGACCCTGGGCAGGCTGCTTGGCGGCTTTTACAGATTCACCAGGTCCAAGGGCTTTGCCCAGGGGCTTGTGATCGCTGTCGGCTCGCTGATGTGCCTGCTGATTTTCATCCTGACAATCACGCCGAAGCGTTACAATCTTTCCGTCGGGATGGTCCCCAACCAGACGATCTCAGCGAACAAGGACGTCGAGGATGAGCTGACGACGCTGAAGAACCGGGAGATCGCGGCCGCGGCGGTGATGCCTGTCTATCATTTCCGCGAGGGAGTGACCGAAGAAGTCCTGTCCAATCTTGACGCCGTCTACGCACAGATGCTCGCCGCCCGGCAGTACGCCCAGTCCCTCCCTGATCATGGGGACAGCCGTGTCTATACCAGGGAAGAATACGACGAAGCTCAGGCGTACATGCCACTGGTCAAGCTCCAGGATTTTCAGCTGACGACCCTCCTGAACGCCGGTACGGAGCCGTTTGAGGAGTTGTTCGGATCGCTCAGGCCCGCCATCCGCAACACCATGCAGGGCAATATCACCCAGGGGCAGGAATCGATCGCCATCACCGGCATCATGCAGGTGGTCGGCTTCAAGACCAGCGTCAGCCTGCTGCAGAACGTCGCGCTGCCCCTCCTGCGCGCGGTCGTCCGCCCCAACATGGTCATTGACGAGGAAGCGACCCAGGCTGCGCGGCAGTCCGCCTGGGATGCCGTTGAACCGACCGTTTACAAGCAGGGGCAGAACATCGTCGTTGCCGGCGAGGGCTGCATCATGGATCACCAGATCGCGATGCTCACAGAACTTGGCCTGCTCAATGACAATCGGATCGATTACGCGATGTACGGCGGTTCCTTTCTCCTGGTCGTATCCATTCTGATCCTGACCTCGCTCTTCCTGCGTTTTTTCTGCTCGGCGCTGTTTAGCAACCTCAGGCAGCTCCTGATCGTATACCTGACGATGGCGCTCACGCTTGCCATGTGCATGTTTGTCAAGCAGGTCAGGCTGCTGTACCTGGCGCCCCTGGTACTGCCCTATATGCTCCTGACTGTCACCGTCGGCATTCTGCCGGGGATCATCGCAGGCGTTTCGACATCGCTGATCGCGGCCCTGATGCTGACCAGCGCCGGCAGCGCCAACATGGACATGATCAACCTGATCCTGATGGCGGTGTTCTCAGGCGCTGTTTCCGCGATGATCCTGCACCGGAAGTACCAGCGCTCCCTCATTCTCATCACCGGCGCGGTTTCTGGCCTGTCAAGTTTCATGATCATCACGTCCATCGGCCTGCTGACCAGCATGTCGCTGAGCGCCACGATGGAAAAAGCGCTCTGGTCGATGCTAGGCGGGGCGGTCAACGCCCTGCTTTGCCTTTCGCTCCAGCCGGTCATCGAGTCCCTGTTCAATCTTCCCACCCCCATGCGCCTGCTGGACCTGACCAACCCGAACCATCCGCTGATGCGCAGGATGCTCCTGGAAGCGCCGGGAACTTTCCATCACAGCATGATCATCGCGAACCTTGCCGAAGCCTCCGCTGAAGCCATCGGGGCCAATCCCCTTCTCGCCAGGGCCGGGGCCTATTTCCATGACATCGGCAAACTCAAGCGGCCGCAGTACTTCAAGGAGAACCAGATCGGCATAAGCAACCTGCATGACACGACTGATCCTCAGGTATCCGCCGCCATCATCATCTCCCATGTACGGGAGGGGCTCGCGCTGGCTAGACAGCATCGCCTGCCGCAGGAGATCCAGCAGATCATCGCCGAACACCACGGCGACTCCCTGGTCGCCTATTTCTACAACAAGGCCCTGAAGGAATCTGATGGGAAACCTGTCGATGAGAAGACCTTCCGCTATGACGGCATTCCGCCGCAGACGCCGGAGGGCGCCCTGATCATGCTGTGCGATACAGTGGAAGCCGCGATCCGCACGCTTTCCAATCCGACGCGGAATGAGATCGTCGCCTTCATCGACCAGCTGATCCGGAAAAAGGTGGAGTCCGGCATGCTCAACCAGTCCCCCCTCACCCTGAGGGACCTTAGCCTTGTCCGCGACAGCTGCGCGAGGGTCATCTACGGCGTATTCCACGAGCGGATCGAATACCCCTCCGATCCGAGCAAGCTCCCCCCGGCTGAACGTCTCCTGGCGCACCTGCAGGGTTTCCGAAAGACCGCAAGGCCTTCAGCCCCTCCATCCTTGCAGGCTCCCCTCATCAAACCGCTCACTGCGGCCGAAGATGTCCAAAAGGGCGCGCCCGACTCAAGCGGCATGAACGCGGGCATTCAGAAAAATCATCATGTAAACAAGAGCGCTGAAGCGGGTCAGGGCAATTCATGACCGAGGTCCTCCGCGAAACGGACGCGCCTGTCACCGACAGCGAGTTTGAAGCCTTATCCAGCGCCTGCTTTTTGGCTCAGGGGCTCAGCATCCCCCCGCTCATCACGCTGACGTTGACGGATGATGATAGGATCAGAGAGTACAACCGGGAATGGCGCGGTATCGATCAGCCCACCGACGTGCTGAGCTTTCCCCTGCTTCCCTTGAGCCCTGAGGACACCCTGCATGACGCCCATCCGGCGCTTCCCCAGGCCTGGGACAGCGCGAAGGGGGCTTACTTGCTTGGGGACGTGATCATTTCCATTCCAAGGGCGGCCCATCAGGCGGAAACCTACGGGCACAGTCTCCGTGAGGAGATCCTGTATCTCGCTTCCCACGGCGTGCTCCATCTGCTGGGGTATGACCATCATCACAAGGAGGATAAGCGCAGAATGCGTGAAAAGGAGAAGCGCGCGGCGGAACTCATGTCCCCGCTAGATATGGAGGATGAGTTCCTTCTGCGCAGCGCGCGCCAGGCGCTGAACACCGCCTACGCGCCGTATTCAAAATTCCGCGTCGGCGCGGCCCTGCTGGGTGAAAGCGGCAGGGTGTACACCGGATGCAATATTGAGAACGTCTCCTATGGCCTGACCAACTGCGCGGAACGCACGGCCCTGTTCAAGGCGGTCAGCGAAGGTGAGAAGCGCTTCACCGCCATCGCCATCGCGGCCGAAACCACCGCGCCCTGGCCCTGCGGCGCATGCCGGCAGGTCCTGTCGGAGTTCTCGCCGAAGATGAAGGTGCTGATCACCTGGGGAGACGGGCAGCGCGCCCGCAGCACCCTTGACCAGCTTCTGCCCAACAGTTTTCTTGAATTTCAGGAGGATAGCAAGTGACCGATCAGGACCGTTCCCCTTTTCGCTCCGGCTTCGTCAGCATCGTCGGACGCCCCAACGTCGGCAAGTCGACCCTGCTCAACGCGCTGATCGGCGAAAAGGTAGCCATCACCTCCCCCAAGCCGCAGACCACCCGGAACCAGATCATCGGCATCCGCAGCGCTCCCGATTCCCAGATCGTGTTTGTCGATACCCCGGGCATCCACAAGCCGCGCACCAAACTGGGCGAGTATATGGACAAGACCATTCAGGACGCCCTGAAGGCCATCGACGCGTTGGTGGTCATCGCAGACGCCTCCAGGAACGACCCGCGGGAGAGGGAGACCATCCGTGATCTGGCGAAGGGGAGCGTCCCTTGTTTCCTCGTCCTTAACAAGATCGACCTGATCCACCCCCAGCAGCTGCTGCCCCTGATCGCGGAACACTCCGCGGACGGATTCCGTGAGATCCTCCCCCTCTCCGCCAGGACCGGGGAAGGCGTCCCGCTGCTGCTCAGTCAGCTGCTGGCGGTGATGCCGGAAGGCCCGCGGTATTACCCCGAAGGGCAATGGACCTCCCAGACCGAGCGGCAGATCGTCGCCGAGCTGATCCGGGAGCAGGCCCTGTACTGCCTGGATGAGGAGATCCCGCACGGCATCGGCGTTGAGATCCTGTCCATGAAGGAGCTCAGCGAAAACCTGACGGAGATCTTCGCCGATATCTACTGCGAGCGCGCTTCGCACAAGGGCATGATCATCGGCAAAAGCGGTTCCATGCTGCAGAGGATCGGCTCGAAGGCCCGGGCCCAGATCGAGGAACTGCTCAACACCCACGTCAACCTGAAGCTTTGGGTCAAGGTGCGGCCTGATTGGCGCAATTCCGCAAACGACCTGAAGACCCTGGGCTATTCGGAGCAGAACTCATGAAGAAAAGGCCCCTCTCCGCCCTTCTGTCAATTCTTCTCTTAGCACCGTTCCTCATCCTTTCGACGAATGCGGAGGCGCCCCGGGAACAAACCCTCAGCAAGTATTCCTACATGTTCTTTGGCACATTTGACACGGCGATCACCCTCACCGGCTTTGCTGAAAGCCGGAAAGCCTTCGATGAGGCGGCGGCGCTTGCGGAAAAGCTGTTCAATGAGTACCACCGGCAGTTCAACCAGTACTACCCCTATGAGGGCCTGAACAACGTCTTTTACTTGAACCGCAGCGCCGCAAAAGCCCCTGTGAAAGTCCCGCCGGAGCTGTTCAGCCTGCTTCTATGGTGCAAGGAGGTCCAGCCGCTGACCCGCGGTCGGGTGAACGTCGCGCTGGGCTCCGTGCTGTCCCTGTGGCATGAGGAGCGGGAAAACGCAGAGTTTGACCCTGAGAACGCGAAGCTGCCGGACATGGATGCGCTGCGCGAGGCCGCGAAGCACACTGACATGGACGACGTCATCCTTGACGAAACTGAACAGACCGTGTTCTATCAGGACGCGAAGCTGAGCCTGGATCTGGGCGCTGTGGCGAAGGGCTACGCGGCGGAGCTGGTCGCCCAGGCGCTGCTGAAGGGCGGCATGCCCCATTTTATCCTCAACGCCGGCGGCAACGTACGCGCAGGGCTGCCTCCTCAGGACGGCAGGGACAACTGGGGGGTAGCCATCCAGGATCCATTTGCCGATTTCTCATTAAACGCCGATACCGGCGTGCTGGACGTCCTCTTCCTTCACGATCTGTCCGTGGTCACCAGCGGGGATTACCAGCGTTATTACACCGTGGACGGGAAACGATACCATCATCTGATATCGCCGGATACCCTGATGCCGGCGGATTTCATGCGATCAGTCACCATCATCACGCAGGATTCAGGCTTCGCCGACCTTCTGTCCACCGCCTTGTTCCTGATGCCGTATGAGGAAGGGCTGGAGTACGTCCAGTCCCTGCAGGGCGTTGAGGCGATTTGGGTGCTCAACGACGGCAGCGTCCAAATGACGGAGGGCGCAAGAAAAATGGCCCTCTCCTCAGGGGCCGCGGCACAGCAGTAGCCTGTTTCCCTATTCTTTCGCGACGATCAGCGGAACCCGCATTTCACGTCTTGTCAGCCCGGCATGCATCCCGATCAGGGGCTGCCGGTCCCTTTTATGATACAGCGCCAAACTGCCGACCGCAATGGCGACGTAATCACCTATCAGATCTCTGAGCCCTGCTCTCATCCGTCCGGCGCCGAAAAGTCCCGTATCCAGCGCCTCATCGCATGTGATGAGATGAAAAGCCCCGCCAAAGGCAGCTTTGAACGCTTCCGGAAAATCGTTCATGTGTTCCGCTTTTACGTACAGCGCCGCGGCGCGCGGTTCCATGACCGGCGGTCGGATGAGCATCCGCATGACGTCCGGATGCTCTTCAATGACTGCCGGCTGCGTGTCCGCCAGGCCGTGGTCCGCCGTCACCAGAAGCAGCGTGTCCTCCGGAAGCCTCGCCGACAGCTCCCCGACCTGCTCATCCAGCCGGCGCAGGACAGCCAGAGTGTCCCGGCTGTGGATCCCGCTGACATGCATCGTGGCGTCCGGCTCGCCGAAATAGGCATATATATAATGCCGGCCACCCCTCAGGCAGGTTTCCTCTACCCGGTCCGTCAGACGCGGCATGTCCGGCGCGAAGATACGGTCATGCGCGGAGACGGCCGCTCCCTCGGCCCGCCCTGTTCCGGTGATGAGGTCCGTGATGTCCCTGACCGGGAGGAAGGTCGATGCCGCGTGAAAATCCGCCGCCATCTCCCCTGTGAACTGCTCCCGGTTGCTGAAGATATCAACGCTCTTGCCGATCTGCTGAAAGTACAGCGTCCAGCCGAGCCATCCGTGTTCCACAGGGGTCATCCCGGTCCTCAGGCTGGTGGTCGCGGCCGTGGTGGTTGACGGGAAAACGGCGGACATTTCCCCGATCCGGCGCTTCTTCAGAAAACTGTTTTCACTGAAGGCTTCTTCCAGCGTCATCGCCCCAAGCCCGTCAAGGAGCAGCAGAACGACGTTCCGGTATCCCCTGTTTAAATACCCGTCCAGGACAGGCAGTGTCGCGTGCCCGGATCCGATCCCGTAATGAGCAAGGATGGAAGCCGCCAGGTTCACCCCGCACTGATCGTAGTCAGGCCAGACGGTCTCAGCGCAGGCGTTCAAACAACTCCCCCGCAAGCGCGACCTGCTCGCTGACCAGCCGGAGGATCTCATCACTGGACACGGTCTTCCCGTTCAGCCCGATCTCTGCCGTCCGCCAGCCTGAAGCGAGCACATTGTCAACGGCGGTGTTCAGGCAATCCCCTTCCTGCCTGAGCCGCAGGCCCCGGCGGAGCAAATCAGCCGTCGCGTACAGCGCCGCGAACAGGCCGATGCCGCCTCCCTCCTTGAGGGACGGCACCGCGTAAAGAGTCTTTGTTTCTGACAAAAAAGCGGTATAAGCCAGCGCTTCCAGGCCGTCAAGATAGCAGGAAATCTTGTTCAGGACCCTTGCCGCCCGGGAAGAACAGAGAAACACCGTTTGCTCTTCCCCTTCGCTGAGGATCAGGCTGACCGCCTCCTCCAGCGTCGCCGCCCGAGGCATCTGCAGGGCGGAGAACATCGCTGCCTTTGAAGCGATGTTTTTCCAGGCGGAAGCCGCGTCATCCGGCGGGATGATCACCAGCCGGCCGCCGGTCTCCTTCGCTCCGGCACAGGCGGCCGCTGCCGCTCGGGTCAGGTGGGTTTCAGACGGTGTCAGGGGCCGGATGAAAGATGCCTGACGCGGCCTGCTGATTTTGAGGCGGCTCAGCGTGCCGAGGTCCCCCGGATGGTCAAACCGGTTTTCTGCGGCATAGCATCCCATCTCATGCGCCATCCGTTCAAGCGCTTCCATGTCGCCCAGCGCGATGACAGCGTCGCAGTCACGCGCTTCATCCGCCGCGTTTTTCATGCTGTCCCTGCCAAAGACCGCTTCCTTCATGGCCAGGCTCTGGCCGAAGGCGACGGCGACGGCCGTCAGTGTCTGCTGGGAGATCTTCAGATCCTCCCGGAAACGTTCCTTCTCCGCCAGCATCATGATTTTCGCGCGCATGGCCTACTC
>CAUJDI010000044.1 GCA_963169565.1 Bacillota bacterium
GAGCCTACGCCGAATGAAAGAGGCAACGCGGAGGCGGAAAAAGACCGGCTCATCAAAGCGTTTACGATTGAGTTTAGTATTAAATGCTGACAGCCTCATACCCCATGTCCAGGTACGGTTTCATCCCGGCGTGCCCGTTCATGTCCGACAGCATCGGCAGGCCCAGCGCGGCGTTGGCTTCATAAACGCCCATCACCCTGGAGCAAGCCAGGCAGATGCCGGCCAGCAGGCGCAGTTCCTTCGCCCGCAGGTACACCGGGTTCCCCTCCGCCTGAAGCTGTGCGGGCAGTTTCACCGACGCGCCTTCGAAGATGACCCTCACTTCATATCCGGCATCATGGAGCTGCGCCGCGTTGAGCAGCACGTGCTGGAAACAGCTCTTCTCCCCGGTCATCGCGTAGAACAGGATCTTGCGCATATTCTCCTCCAAGGACGTTTTTTTCATCTTATCACATTCCGCCCCGGGTTTCATCACGCACTCGGCTGAGGGAACAGAAAAGCCCTGCCGAGGGGCAGGGCCTGTGCGGGCTGAAGACCGACGGCTTATTCCGGCTTCTTCAGATATTCTTCCATCATGTACCCATGAAAGCCTTCAACCTCGATCTGCGCCCATCCGTCCCTGACGTCCAGCACGACGACCTGGCTGCCGGACCTGACGGTGGTATAGACCTCCCCCTTGCGGCTGGGCAGCGCGCGCAGGCGCACGTTGGCCTCACGGGCTGGGTCCACGCTGATGACGTTGGTCAGGGTCCCCAGTTCCCGTCTGACGGTCTCTTCCTTCAAATGGGCGGTGAGCACGTAGCCCTCAAGGCCTTCGTGACGGATGAGGGAGAAGGGTTCTCCCTTTGCCAGGAGCAGCACGGCCCGACCGCTGGGCACGGTGCCCAGTGCCTTTGATTTGGTGGTCACGTCCGCCCTGAGGGTGAGCTTGCCGCGCGGCGCGGAGACCAGGGCAAGGCCAGGCTGGGGCGAGCCATAGCCGAAACTGAGCGCGTAGGTGGGCACCCACCCCTCCGTTTCCCCGCTTTTCACACGGCACCAGGAAAGGCCCAGGCGCAGCAAGGTCAGCACGCTGCCGGCCTCCATTTGGGCCAGGATCGACGATTCCTGCGTGGGGAGTTCGAACAGCGCCATCCCCTCTGGTTCCGTCACAGCCGCCTCCGCCTTGGCATCCGGATTGGGTTTGGGCATCTCTTCCATGGCGACAGGCGCCGGGGTGGCCCCGGGGGCGGGTGTTGCGGCCGCCGTGCTCGTCTTGTCGGCCTTCGTGGCGCTGGTTTTCGCGTCCGCCGTTTTCTTCTCGGCGGATACGGTCGTCAGGGAAAGGGCCAGCACCAGAGCGAGCGCAAGGGCCGAACATCTATGGATCCGTTTCATTTTTCCTCCTCTACATAAACGTTACTTTTTTGTAACATTTATGTAATCATAATACGCCGACAAAGGACAGGTGTCAAATCGTCCCAGTACTCCAAGGCAAGACAGGAATACGCCGCCCTCTTCAGGCGGCGTGAATACGGGGGCCATCTCTTGGGCTATGCCAGTTTCAGAAAGTCAGCCAGTTCCGCCGGTTCAAGCCGGTAGGCCGAGCCTTTGCCCTGGAAGAAGCCGTGCTCAGCGATGAGGTGGATGCTCAGGTCGCTCCAGGCCATGCTCCGTCCGCTCGCCAGATCGGTGACCGTGGTGTTGCGCTTGGCGGCGCGGTGGTCGCGGAAGGGACAGCCGATGCGGCCCATGTATTCCTCCACGGTGATCTGGAAGCCGTCAGCCTGCGCTGTGCCGTTGCCGGCGATCCCCATCCCGGTCAGGCGGCGCATCTCCTGCGCCACCTCCGCCGGCGTGATGTGAAGGGCAGCCAGCGTTTCAGTATCGTCCTGAATGATTTGGGGAAAGGGCCTTCCGTCCTCCCCCAGAAAGCCGTCGCGCGCGAGGATGCCGGCCCTGAGGCTCTCCTGGACCGGAATGTCCCTGGGGTTCTGCTTCATGCCGCCCTCCTTATGTAAACTTGTCAAAGAAAATCGTCCGGTCCGTGAAGCCCTTTTCCTTGAGGATCCTGATGCAGGCATCCAGCATCCCGGGGCTGCCGCAGAGGTAGGCCTCCCTGTTCTCGCCGTTTTGGACCTGCTCCTGAAGCGCCACGGTGACAAAGCCCTCCGCGCCCTTCCAGTTGTCCTCCGGTTTGGGGAAGGCCAGGCAGGGGATGAAGCTGAAATTGGGGTGCTCCTTTTCGATCCGGGCAAACTCCTCCATGTAATAGAAGTCCCGCATCGTGTTGGCGCCGAAGAAGAAGCGCATTTTCAGGTCGTCCCGGCCCTTCTCGATCACGTCGTAGACCAGCGATCGGATGGGCGCAAGGCCTGAGCCGCCGGCGATCATGATGAGCTCCTCACAGTTCCCCCGCAGGTAGAAATCCCCGTAAGGGCCGGAGAGCCGCACCGTATCGCCGACCTTGAGCGCGGTGTGCACGTAGGTGGTGCAGATGCCGTTTGGCACCAGGCGGATGAGCAGCTCGACGTGGTCCTTCTCACTGGCCTTGGAGGAAATGGAGTAGGCGCGGAACACCTCCTCCTTCACCTTGCCGTAGGGCTTGGTGTAGAACTGTACGAACTGCCCTGCCTTGAAGTCGATGGTCTGCCCGGGGGGCAGCTTCATCCGCAGCCGCTTGATGTCATAGGTCATGTCCTCCATCTCGACAAGCTCGCAGAGGAACTCACGGATGTTGAACAGGTCCTCCGGAATGAGGAGCTTCATGTCCCTTTTGACCTTCACCTGGCAGGAGAGGCGAATGTGCCTGTCCCGCTCTTCCTGGCTGATATAGGGTTCTTCGGTCAGCAGCAGCGGGCCCGCGCCCTCCGTCACCGCCACCTTGCACAGACCACAGGTGGCCTTGCCGCCGCAGGCCGAGGGGATGAATATCTTTTCCCCCGCGAGCGTGGACAGCAGGGAGGAACCGCCTTTTACGGAGAGCTTCTTCCTGCCGGCGTTGATGTCCAGTTCGCAGGTGCCGTAGTTGTTCAGCAGCTTTTCCGCAAGGGAGATGACCAGGGACAGGGCCCCGGAAACGGCGGCCAGGCTGATGACGGTTTTCAGGATCGCGCCAAAGTCCATATGTCCTCCCGCTTACTGGATGGTGAAGATGCCGGAGAAGCCGACAAAGGCCATCGCCATGATGCCGGTGATGATGAAGGACAGCGCGGGCCCCCTGATGCCCGGGGGCAGCTTCACCTTGGCCATTTTCTCGCGGATGGCCGCCAGCATGTTGATGGCCAGCCACCAGCCCAGGCCGCTGCCAAGCCCGAAGAGCAGCGACTGGACAAAATTGTAGCTGCGGATGACCATGAAAAGCGTCACGCCCAGGATGGCGCAGTTCACCGTGATCAGCGGCAGGAAGATGCCCAGCTTGGCATGCAGGTCCGGCGTGAAGCGGTCCATGCCCATCTCAAGGATCTGGACCAGGGCCGCGATGACCATGATGAAGATGATGTACTGAAGATAGACCAGCTCCAGCGGCAGGATAACGTACTGATAGACCAGCCAGTTGATCGCCGTGGTCAGGACCAGCACCAGCGTGACCGCCATGCCAAGGCCCGTGGCCGTCCTGTATTCGCCGGAGACGGACAGGTAGGAGCACATGCCCAGGAAGTTGGAGAGGATCATATTGCTGGTGATGATGGAGGCAAGGAAGATGATCAGGGGGCTGATGTTGGGCGCCATAGCTTTCCTCCTTTACCTGGCCTGCTTCGCGGCCTGTTTCGCCTGGCGTGCGGATATCGCCCAGATGATGGAGCCGATGATGAAGAATGCTGCCGGGGGCATGATCATGATGGTCCAGGGGACGAAGCCCTCAAAGGCGACCTTCATCCCGAACACCGTCCCGAACCCCAGGATCTCCCGGATGAGGGAGATGATCAGGAGCACGCCCGTGTAGCCCAGGCCCGCGAACAGGCCGTCGATCATCGCCGGAATGGGCGGGTTGCTCTGGGCGTAGGCCTCGGCGCGGCCCATGATGATGCAGTTGGTGATGATCAGGCCGACGTAGGGGCCAAGTTGCTTGGAGATGTCCGGCAGGTAGGCCTTCAGCAGCAGGTCCACGAAAATCACGTAGGCCGAGATGACCAGCGTCTGCACCAGCATGCGCACCCGGTGGGGGATGACGCTGCGCAGCGCCGAGAGGGTGAGGCTGGACAGCCCCGTGACGAAGCTGAGTCCGAGGCCCATGACCAGGGAGTTCTTCATCGTGTTGGTGACCGCCAGGGAGGAACAGATGCCCAGGATGGCGCGGAGCACCTGGTTGTCCGTCAGCAGGGTCCGCCTGATGATCGCGCGCGGTTTTTCAACAGCCATTTATTTCGCCTCCCCTGGGAAGATGGACTCACGGAGCGCTTTGTTCAGCGTGCGCAGCACCGCGGCGGAGGTCTGGGTCGCCCCGGTCACGGCATCCAGGCCCTCGCCGTAGGACAGAACCGTGTCCGGCGTGATGGGCAGGCCGCGGAACTGCTCCTTGTAGACCTCCTCATTGATGCGCCCGCCCAGGCCGGGGGTCTCGTTCTGGTAGGTAAAAACCACTCCGGTGATCTGATCAAGCGGAGCGCTGACCCCCAGGTAGCCCCTCAGGGCGCCCCAGAGCGCGCTGCCCTCAAAGGGCACGGCATAGGCCTGCGGACCGCCCTGCCCGTACACCAGCACGGGAACGCCGTTGAGTTCCCCCTCCCTGATGCTGTCCTTGTAGAAGGCCTCGACTTCTGCGTCTTTCAGCCCGGTATCCAGGCCCAGGGCATAGAGCACCGCGCGCTGTTCCTGCAGCGCAGCGTTCTTCCGGATGGCCGGCTTGAACCCCTCATAGGCCGCGGCCAGCGCGAAGGTCAGCACGGCTGAGATGAGGAGCATGAACAAAAGGGTGTAGACATGCCCTTTCTTCATTGGACGGCCTCCTTTCCCGGCAGTTTCCGGCGCGCCTTCAGCTTCCCGTACTGCAATTCGATCAGCGGGGTCAGGGCGTTGACGATCAGGATGGCGAACATCATCCCCTCGGTGAAGAGCGAGAAGGTGCGGATGATGACCGTGATCAGGCCGACCAGGCTGCCGGCGATCCATTTCTCACCCTTGCCCTTGGGCGCGCTCACCGGGTCGGTGACCATGAAGACAGCGCCGAAGAGGAAACCGCCAGAGAGAAGGGCGAACAGCGGGGGCGCCGCCAGCATGCCGGTGGCATGTGTCACGCCCGCGTAATGCAGGACAGCGCTGAGCAGGGCGCCGGAAACGACGGTGGACACCATCAGCTGCCAGGACGCCACTTTTTTATATACGAGGAAGATGCCGGCCAGAAGGATCAGCAGCGCGCTGGTCTCCCCCATGGAGCCGGCGATGGTGCCAAGGAAGAGGTTCAGCGAGGGGGCGATCGTGCCGGTGGTGTTGTAGGTGATGATGGGCGTGGCGGAGGTCACCGCGTCGGCGGCGACGGTCCAGTTCGCAAAACCGCCCGGCAGCGACGCAAACGGCTGCGCCCAGGCCATGGTCATCTGGCTTGGGAAGGCGATGTAGATGAAACAGCGGCCCACGAGGGCAGGGTTGAAGATGTTGCGGCCGAACCCTCCGAACACCGCCTTGCCGAACAGGATCCCGAACACGATGCCCACCAGGGCGATCCAGACGGGCGTCCGGGGCGGAAGGCTGAGGGTGAAGAGCGCGGAGGAGACAAACACGGCCTCGGACACCTTCGCCTTATTCCCGGAGATGCTCCGCATCACCAGATACTCGGTCAAAGAGGCCGCCAGCGCGACCAGTGCTGCCAGCATCAGGATCCGCCATCCGAACAGGAAGACCGCCGCCAGCGCCACCGGCACAAGGGACAGCAGCACCGTGCGCATCATCTTCTGCTTCATGAACAGGCCCTTTATGTCCATACACATCACCTCGTTGGAACCATTATAAGGGTTGCCCGCGTTTTCGCAATACCCGGCGCGGCGAAAGGTTGCGGTCCGCTTTTCCCCGCTTGCCGGGCGATTTGTGATACCATACGGAGGAAGGCCCCGTCCCGGGGGCAGCGGAAGGAGCAGGCAGCATGAAAAGCAAGCGGATCAGGATACTCCTCATCGTCCTCGCGGTCCTCCTCATCGGCTTTATCGCGTTTCGGATCATCATCTCCCGCATCGAGGCAAATCTCTCGAAACTGACGGACATGCCCATCCGGTCCGTTGACCTGAACGCGGTGGAAGACGGCACCTATACAGGGACGTATTCCGCCTTCCCGGTTTCCGCGGAGGTCCAAGTCGCAGTGAAGGATCACGTGATCACCGGGATCGAACTGGTCAAGCACACCCACGGGCAGGGATCGGAGGCGGAAGCGATCCCGGAAATGGTCGTCGCCGCGCAGTCCCTGCAGGTGGACGCCGTCGCCGGCGCCACCTACAGCAGCAAGGTCATCCTCAAGGCGATCGAAGACGCCCTGATCCCTGAAGGCACAGACAGCGGAAAATAGGGCCTCTGCTGGCTGTCCCCTCCGGAACGTGCTACAATCAGCACTGAAAACACAGAAAAAGGAGCATCATATGATCCGCACGTCCCGATTTGGCGTCATGCAGGAAATAAGGGAGCGCTTCGCCAACCGCGCCGTCAGCCCGGAGGAGGTTTCCCAGGAGACCCTGTACGCCCTGATCGAAGCCGCCAGCTTCGCGCCTTCCTGCTTCAACGAGCAGCCCTGGCGCTTCCTCATCGCGCAGGGGGAGCGCAAGGCAGCGCTGCTCAGAACGCTGACCCCCCTGAACCAGGAATGGGCCGGGAGCGCGCCCGTGCTCATCCTCACCCTGGCCAAAAAGACCTTCACACAGGGCGGGAAGGACAACTACTGGCACCTGTCCGACACCGGCTGCGCCACAGGGTTTTTGATGCTGGAGGCGCAGCGCCGCGGCCTGACCGCCCATCCGATGGGCGGATTTTCCCGGGAGCAGGCCCGGGAGGCGTTCAACGTCCCGGATGATTACAGCATCGTTCACGTCATGGCGGTCGGCCGGCCAGGCGACATCGGGAAGCTATCCCCGCGCGATCAGGAGCGCAACCACCCCATGCCGCGCAAGGCCTTGGAGGACCTGCTGCTGTGAGCCGTTCCGCCCGTCGGATGCCCCTGCTGTTCGTCGGGCACGGCTCCCCGATAAACGCCGTGGAGGACAACGCCTGGACTGCCAGATGGGCGGAGCTTGGGAAAAGCCTGCCCCGCCCGGAAGCCATCCTCTGCCTTTCGGCTCACTTCGTGACCAGGGGCCTGCATGCCGTAAACGCGCAGGAGCCCCAAACCATCCACGATTTTTATGGTTTCCCCCCGGCGCTGTATCAGATCCGCTACCCCGCCCCGGGCAGTCCGGCGCTGGCCGGGCGCGCGGTCAGCCTGCTGAACGAAAAAGCCGCCCTCACAGATGAATGGGGGCTGGACCACGGCGCGTGGAGCGTGCTGCGGGTGATGTACCCGCAGTCGGACGTCCCGGTGACGCAGCTGAGCCTGGACCTGAGCCTGAGCGCGAAGGAACAGCTGGACATCGGCGCGGCGCTTCGCCCCCTGCGGGAGGAGGGCGTGCTCATCCTGGGCAGCGGGAACATCGTGCACAACCTGCGGGAGATCCGCATGGACCAGGCGCTGCCCTTCCCCTGGGCGAGAAGTTTCGGGGAGGCCATCCACGGGCTTGTCCTGGGCGGGGATTACCGGGGCGTCAGTTCCTACCGGTCGCTGCCGGGATGGCGGGAGAGCGTCAACACCAGCGAGCATTTCGTGCCGCTGCTCAATGTCCTGGGGGCCGCAGACGAAAGGGACCGCGCGGCCGCCTTCAACCATGACTACCATTGGGGCAGCCTGTCGATGACAGGCTACGTCCTGACAGATGAAAGCGAGGAACGATGATGAAACGGGACATCGAACAGACCGTCACCGGCGCGCGCGCGGTCGACGGGGCGGGCGTCAGCCTGGTGAGGGTACTGGGCCACGGGACGACGGAGAGCTTCGACCCCTTCCTGATGCTGGATGCCTTTGACTCCACCGATCCGAAGGACTACGTCGCGGGCTTCCCCTGGCATCCCCACCGCGGGATCGAGACGGTCACCTACCTGGTGTCCGGACACATCGAGCACGGGGACAGCCTGGGCAATTCGGGCGACATCCGTGACGGGGGCTGCCAGTGGATGACCGCGGGCGGCGGCATCCTGCACCAGGAGATGCCCAAGGCGTCGCCCAGGATGCTGGGGCTGCAGCTGTGGCTGAACCTGCTCCGGAAGGACAAGATGACCCCGCCCAAGTACAACGACATCCGAACAGAGGACGTGCCGGAAGTCAGGGAAGACGGATTGACGGTGCGGGTGATCTCAGGTTCCTACGGAGGGAAGCAGGGTTTCATGACCGGTGAGCACGTGAGGATGACGATGCTGGATGTCCGGCTGGACGCCGGAAAAGCATTCCGGATGCAAACCCCGGCGGACGAGACCCTCTTCACCTACCTGATGTCCGGCTCCGGCTTCTTCGGCGCTTCCGCGCAGGAGCTGCAGGAGAAGCGCGCCGTGCTGTTCGCCCGCGGGGATGAGGTGTCCTTCACAGCAGGTGACGGGGGGCTGCGCCTGGTCCTGTTCATGGGCGCGCCCCTTCATGAGCCCATCGCCTGGGGCGGGCCGATCGTGATGAACACCCGGGAGGAACTGCGGCAGGCCTTCGACGAGCTGGACCGCGGCACTTTCATCAAATAACGGTTGTTATTCAGGGCTGTTTTGGGTATGATACAGGCAAAATTGGAGGGAAAGGGAGAATGAACATGAAGAATCTGCGCAAGGACGCCACGCTGGGCGTCATCCTGCTGGCCGTATGGCTGGCCGTCAAGCTCCTCTTCAACGGTTCCGGTTTCTTCCTGACGCTGCTGCTGATCGCCGGCCTTGTCATCCTCATCGTCGGCATCCTGCCGGACGATCTGCACAGGCGCGTGATGGAGGCAAAGAACAAGCTGCTCGCCAAGATCAAGAAATAGCCCTGCGCGGAACGCGAAAACAGTGAATAGAACACCGGAAAACGGGTATCATCCTGATGCAACGATTAAGGAGGGACTGACATGATCAAGAAGGAAACCGCCGCTCTGCTGGTCAAACAGATCAACAAGGAGCTCCATTCAGGCTACCTGTACATGGAGTTCGCCAACTACTATGAAGAAAAAAATCTCCCCGGCTTCGCCCACTGGTACGTGAAGCAGGCCGGTGAAGAATATGAGCACGCGATGAAGATCCGCCACTTCCTCATCGAAGCCGGCGAGAAAGTCACCCTGGACGCGATCGCCAAACCTGAGAAAGACTTCGCCGACACCAAGGCCCCGCTGCTGGCCGGGCTGAAGCATGAGCAGTACATCACCGCCTCCATCAACGCGATCTATGAGAAGGCGCTGGAGCTGAAGGACCACCTGACGGCGGAATTCCTGCGCTGGTTCATCAAGGAACAGGGCGAGGAAGAGACCAACGCCCAGTTGATCATCGACAAGTATGAGATGGTCGGCGGCACCGGCACGGCGATCTACCTGCTGGACAAGGAACTGGGCCAGCGGTAATCACAGAGTAGATTTTGTTTTTCCTTTGACCGTCCCGCCTTTGGGACGGTTTTTATAAAGACGGAGGAGATAGAATGGAAAAGAAGACCGCGCTCATCACCGGCGCCAGCGACGGCATCGGCGCGCAGGCGGCAAGGATGCTGGCGGCAAGGGGTTGGCAGGTTGCCGTCATCGGCAGGGACGCGGAAAAGACGGAGCGGGTCGCAAGGGAGTTGGACGCGCCGCACTATGTCGCCGATTTCTCAAGGCTGTCGGAGGTCGCGGCCCTCGCGGAGCGGCTGAAACGGGACTGGGGCCATATCGGCCTGCTGGCCAACAACGCCGGGGGGATTTTTGATAAGCGGCCAATGACTGAGGACGGGCATGAGCACACCTTTCAGGTCAACCACCTCGCGCACTTCCTGCTGACCCTGCTGCTGCTGGACCGCCTGAAGGAGAGCCGCGCCGTCATCATCAGCACGTCCAGCGCCGCGCACCGGATCCCGGGCCTCCGCTTTGATCCGGAGGACCCGGAGATGCGAGGAAATGATTCGCCGGCCCTCGCATACGGCAGGGCCAAACTGGCCAACATCCTCTTCACGCGTGAGCTGCACAGGCGGCATCATGGGGACGGGATCAGCGCCGCCGCCTTTCACCCGGGCGTGGTGGGCACCTCCTTTGCCGGCGGCATGCGCTCCCCCATGAGCCTTCTCTACCGCTCCGGGCTGGGCCGCAAGATGATGAAGACCCCGCGGGAGGGCGCGGACACACTCGTGTGGCTGGCGGAGAGCAGGCCCGGAGCGGACTGGGAAAGCGGCGGATATTTTATAAGGCGGCAAGAGGCCCCGGTCAGCCGCATGGCCCGCAGCGAGGCACTGGCAAAGGCGCTGTGGGAATACAGTTTGGAATGCTGCCGGGATTTCCTCAGTCAGAAGGGCTGATCCGCCCGGATCATGCCCTGATATGCTATCATACGGGAAACACATGAAGGGAGTCCGTCATGCTGACCATCGCGCTGTTCGGGGATTCCATCGGCCGGGGCGTTTCCTGGGATGAGGAACGGGGCCGCTACGCGGTCCTG
This sequence comes from Bacillota bacterium, assembly GCA_963169565.1. Classification (GTDB taxonomy): domain Bacteria; phylum Bacillota; class Clostridia; order Christensenellales; family Aristaeellaceae; genus UBA6115. Next base: position 10,621 of record CAUJDI010000044.1, read on the forward strand.
AAGGAAGGCTTTGACAAGCTGATGGAGGCCGAAGGCGCAGCCAGGATCCTGAACCGTTCACGGTTCGGCGCGACGGCGGTGGAAGGGCTCGCGGCGTTTGAACAGGAGGACCGCCCCGAAGCGGACGCCGTGGTGATCGCCTTTGGCGGCAACGACTGCACCCCGGACTGGAAGGCCGCCGCGGAGGACCCTGACACGCTCCACCCGCCCAAAACCGGGCTGGAAGCGTTTGAGGAGATCCTGACGCGCTTTGTGAAAAAGGTCCGGGAAATGGATATGCTGCCGATCCTGGTGACCCCGCCGCCACTGGTCACGGAACGTTTCGTCCCCTGGATTTCCCGCGGGCTGGATGAGGGCGCGATCCTGCGCTACCTGGGCGACGCCCACCACGTCTACCGCTGGCAGGAGCAGTACGCCCTGGCGGTTCATCGGGCAGCCAGGCACGCGCGGTGCCCGCTGTTTGACCTGCGCGCGAGCTTCCTTGAGGAGCGCGATCTGGGCAGCCTGTACTGCCCCGACGGCATGCACCCCAACGCGAAGGGGCACCGGCTCATCGCGTCCGCGGCGGCCGCAAAGCTGCCGGAGCTGGCTGCAATTCTTTGATTGAAATATTACTGCATTGATCCCTGTATAGGGCAATTCAGTACAATCAGAATAGGTCTGGGATCACGTCCGCCAGCAGTACCGCCATCAGCAGCCCCAGTACCGCCATCAGCAGCACGCGGATGAACGGCGCGCCCTTTTTGATGGCAAGGGTCGCGCCCAGCCAGTTGCCCGCGATGCCGAACGCCGCCGCCGGCAGCGCCAGGGCGTAGAGCACGTTGCCGGTGAAGACCAGGCTGATGAGGGAGCCCAGGTTGGTGCTCAGGTTGACCAGCTTGGCGGTGCCCCCGGCCCTGAGCGCCTCGTCCCCCAGCAGGGTCACGTAGGCGAGGATCAGGAAGGTGCCGGTGCCCGGGCCGATGAGCCCGTCATACACGCCGATCACCAGGCCGATCGCAAAGCAGGCCGGCAGCGCCCATTTCTCGGGCACAAGGCCGCGGCCGGGCGTCAGCGTCCTGTTGCGCAGGACCAGCGCCGCCACCATCGGCAGTGCGATGACCACCCCCAATTTGGCGTAGGCCGCGGGGATGAGGGTCAGCAGCAGGGAGCCGAAGGCCGCGCCGGGCACCGCGCCCAGCAGGGAGGCGAAGCCCTGTTTCCATTCGACCAGGCCCTTTGAGACGTACTTGCCGGTGGCGACCGCCGTGCCCGCGACGGCGCTGAGTTTATTCGTGCCCGCGGCAAGGGCGGGCGGCAGCCCCGCCAGGTAATAGGCCGGCAGCGTGATCAGCCCGCCGCCCCCCGCGATGCTGTCAATGAACCCGCCCAGGAAGATGAGCGGGCAGACGATGAGGACCATCAGCGGGGTGACTTGCACTAGAGCCTCCTGCGGTGTGTTCACTTGACAACGAAAGCGAGTATATCATCAGCGGCTAAATCGGGCAAACGGATCCTGACAACCTGATAAGGCGGATCATTCTATGGACATCAGGCAAGGAAACGGCTTCGCCCGATCGACGGGATTGATTGAAACAGCTTGACCCCTGCATACAGCTGCGAATACCAATCACGAATAAAGGCGGCAAGTGCAGTTGAAACCATTTTTCAGTGATGGGAACCATGCTCTTGAGCGCCTCAGCGTCCTGTGCTAAGATGTTCACAACCCAAGGAAGAGATGCGCGTGCCGATGGACCGACCTGCTCCCCAAAAAGCAGTCCTCCAACAGTGAGAACAGGATATGGCGAAAGATGAATAGAGCGGATGCAGATAATTTGAGACAGAGGAGGTGTTGGCGCTGTTCCTCATAACACCATCACGGGGATATGCCCGTCAATTGATGTGTTTGCTGTATTTCCATTGCGATCAATGCGGATAGTCTGACAGCGAAAGGAGTCCGCCATGATTAGGAAAGCCGTTATCCTGCTTCTGTTGCTTTCTCTGAGCGCATGTCCGCTGATTGCCCGGTCAACAGATGATGTACAGAAAGTTCCTCCTGCTACGGTCAAGCACTTCGATTATATACTCAATGAAGGGGGCGGCATCACCATCATTGGCTACTCAGGCCCGGAAACAAATGTTATTGTGCCCGAGATGCTGGACGGCAGGCTCGTGACCGCCATCAACGATATGGCCTTCTCAGAAAACCCCAGCCTTTCCAGCGTTGTCATTCCAGCCGGCATAAGGCGCATTGGTGCTGCCGCGTATAGACAGTGCGTCTCCCTCCAGAAAGTACAGCTGAATGATGGCCTGCTGGAGATCGGCGACTACGCATTCTTCGGTTGCGGCAGCCTGACATACCTTGATATTCCTGCAAGCGTACAGAAGATCGGCAAGGACGCGTTCACGGGGGCTCCGCTGATCCCCAGCGTATACCCCGGGTCGTATGCGGAAGGATACTGCATCCGGAACAACCTTCCCTATGCCTCTCTCGCGCCCGATCCCAGATCCGCCCAAACCCCTCAGGGCGGCTTCAATTACACTGCTTTGGAACAGCTCCAGGGGTTCCTAGTCGACCAGGAAACGGCGACCTGGCGCTACGGCACCGCCATTCGCAAGGAGCTTCCTGAGCTGATCGTTGAAATCAGCCTGAGCATCGGGGGGAAGCTGGACGGCTCCGTCCTGCCCGCGGAACTGCACCTCAGCGTTCTGAATCCCCAGGGGAACCCGGCCTTTTCAGTGAACCACTTCCTGGTCAGGTTGGATGGCAGGGAGTACGTGTTCACCCCAATACCGGATGGCCCCGCCATGAAAGCGCTGCTGGGCACCGAAGGCCGGAAGATGATCGAAGCATTTCCAGGCGCGCGCAGCGTAAGCGTAGTTTTCGGAAACAAGGCCCGATCGGTTGATTTTGATTTATCACCAGATGATTCGGCAAAAATGGTTCTCTGGTGGCAGAACCTAATGACATGTCCGCTGGATCCGGATGATTGGATCAATTCGAACGGGTACTAGAGCAGCTTTCCAAAGTGGCGCTTCTGTCAAATATTCAGGAGAGGAAACCTATGCGCCGGTATGAGACGTTTCTCATGCCGGCGAATGTTTGAAGCGTTTCCCTGGTAACGATCGCTTCACCGACAAGACCGCGGACATGGTCAAGCTGTTTGAAAGCAACAACAGCCTGCCGGTCGACGGCGTGGCGGAAGCGTTGATGCCAGCCCTGCTGGTATCGGCAAGGGCGGAGGTGAAATAAGCGAATTGCCCCCTCCGCCGGGTCCACAGCGGAGAGGGCTTTTCTTTCTGCATCACTGTCCTCAGGGATACAGGCCCCTCTTCTGTCAGGACGATTCGACCTTACCCATCCAGATCCTCCGCCTGCCGTTCCATGTTTTCCACCACCACGTCGTAGATGTCCCCCAGGGATGCGCAGTATTCGAGCACTTCCCAGGGTTTATTGGTGTGGAAGTGGATCTTGATCAGGTCCTCGTCCCCCACCGCCAGCAGGCAGTCCCCGTCGAAATGCTCCCGGAAATAATCGTTGATCCCGTCCTCGGAGAGCCCCTGCCCCTCGATGAGCAGCTGCACGTCAAACTTGTACTCCAGCATCGTTTTCGCCCTCCCGCCTTTTGACGCCAGTATCCGCCGCCGCGCCCAGTCCGTCAAGGTACTCCCGCGTGCTCAGGTCCCCGGAGAAATGCCGGACGCCGTTTACGATATAATAAGGGACGAAGTCGATGTCCATCTCCCGGGCCTCCCGGTCGTCCGCCGCGAGTTCCGCCTGATACAGGCCGCCGCCCAGCACCTCCCGCGCCTTATGGAGCGGAAGCCCTGTTTCCCGCGCCAGCCGCAGCAGCACGTCCGGGTCGGAGATCAGCAGCCCTTCCTCAAACAGGGCGCGCTGGGCCCGGTCAAAGAAGGCTTCGCCAAGCCCCAGGGTCCTGGCGAACTGGAAGAGCCGGTGGGCGTCCCGGGTGTCGCCGTAGCGCGCCCTGAGCATGTCCATGTGAAGGCCGACCCCTCGGCCCTCTTCCTCACGCAGCCTGAAACCTGTTTTGATCGATTCTATATTATCCGCATATTGGCCCGCCACATATTGGAGGAGCGATATCCCGTTTTCCTCTGTCGGGTGGGGATTGAGCAGGAAGCTGCGCGTGGTGATCTTCGCGTCCGGGATGCCCAGCGCCTCAAGCGCCAAACGGAGTTTCCTTTTGCCGATATAGCAAAAGGGGCAGTGAAAATCCGCCCATACCTGAATGTCTGCCGCCATGATAATCAACACCTTTCCCGTCATCAGGGCGGCGACGCTGACATCGGCCTGCCCTGATACAACTATACCCGTGAATGGACGGCATGATCCCCTGTTAATACTAAACTCAATCGTAAACGCTTTGATGAGACGCCCTTTTTCCGCCTCCGCGTTGCCTCTTTCATTCGGCGTAGGCTCCAAAAGGGTTTTCACCCGGAGAAAAACGGGTACATTGACCGATAACGGGCAGAACCCCGATGTTTCGTCGGAGGCATCCTGCGATCAGTGAAAGGGGAAAATCATGAGAAAAAGGCCATTGTTCCTGATCACACTGCTTCTGGTCCTGCTGACAGCGTTTGCCGTACAGGCGGAGGCGAACGGCAGGCGCCTGACCATCGTCCTTGACGAGAACCCCACGACAGGCTACGCATGGACCTATGCCGTCAGCGCGGAAGGGAAGCTCCGTGAAATATCAAGCGAATACGCGCAGGACGACGGCACCGCAGGCCTGGTGGGCGCGGGCGGGAAGCGGACCTGGATGTTTGAGGGCGTCATGCCGGGGGACGTGACGCTGCAATTCGGCTACGCCCGGCCGTTTGAAGAGGGCGTCGGGCCGGTGCGTTCGGTCAGCTACTTCGTCAGGATCGGCGAAAGCCTTGAGCCGTCCCTGAGGGGCCACGCGGAGGCCGCCGGCACGTTTGCCTTCATCAGCCTTGCCGAGAACCCGACGACAGGGTATCAGTGGGCCGTTGAAATGAGCGCGGAGGGCATCCTGAACCAGGACGGCGACGAGTACATGCCAGATCCGGCGCCGGAAGGCATGACAGGGTCCGGCGGGACGCATGCCTGGCGCTTCGCCGCCTTGGCGCCCGGGGAGGTCACCCTGCGCTTCTCGCTGCAGCGCTCCTGGGAGGCCGGGGCTGAGGACACGCTGGCCCTGACGTTCACGGTGGACGAGGGTCTGAACGTAGCGCTGTTATCAGTAGAATAGGAAGACACAATTAAGCAACATCGCCCGGGCAGCATGCCCGGGCGTCTTTGTTTTCAAACCACCGGATGAATCAGTCAGAGAAATGTTTGATCATGGCAAGGATATACGTGGAGTTCTTTGATTTTTCCCTGATTTTCTCGCTTATGCCAGTTTCTCCATCCAGCCAGCGGTCATAAAATGAGTGGACAAAAATGAACTCCGTCTTGAGAACCTGTCGCAGCCTGTCAAGCGTGCAGGACGGCGTGTTGGCGGCCGCGTTGCCGATGATGATCCTGTTTCCCCTGGCTGACGCCAGGAACCAGAGCCCGTCCTTCAAGGTCTTCAGTTCGACTCCGTTGGCGGAAAGGGACGAGAGGGTCTTTTTCCAGAGCGCTTCGCTGTCTGTCATTCTCTTCCTTTCAGGTTCATCCATAGAATCCCGCCTATGCTACCCCTTGATCCCGCCCCGCGCCACGCCGCGGATGATCTGCTTTCGGGCGATCAGGAACAGGATGATCATCGGCAGCACGACCACGCTGGAGGCGGCCATGAGCAGCTCGTTGTTGGCCCCGGCCTCAGTGGTAAAGGTGTACAGGCCAAAGGGCAGCGTGCGGTTCAGATCGCTCTTGATGACCAGCAGCGGCCACATGAAGCTGTTCCAGGAGGCCAGGGCGTTGAGCAGGATGATGGTGACCAGGGAAGGCCGGGCGATGGGCACCATGACCTTCCAGAGGTAGCGCCAGTTGGTGCAGCCGTCCACGCGGGCCGACCAGTAAAGGCCGCTGGGGATGGACTGGAAGAAGTTGCGCAGGATGTAGGTGTAGAAAATGCTGCTGATGAACGGCAGGACGAGGGCGTAGAGCGAATCGTTGAGCGTGACCTTGACGATGGTCTGGTAATTGGTGATCACCAGCATCTCAAAGGGCACCATCATCATGGACAGCAGCAGGGAAAAAATCACCTCGCGCCCGGGAAACTCGAGGCGGGAGAAGGCAAAGGCCGCCAGGATGGTGGTGAGGGCGGTCACGCCCACGCTGCCCAGCATCACCAGGATGGAATTGAGGAAGTAGCGCGCGAAGGGTGCCTTTTCAAAGGCGATCACGAAATTGTCAAAGTTCAGCCAGTTCCTGGGGGCCATGGACGGCGGGAACAGGTTCATCTCCGGCGAGGTCTTGAAGGCCGATGAAATCATCCAATAAAAAGGGAACATCATCGCCAGCATGCCAAGGGTCAGCAGGGCGTAGCGGATGATGCGCGCGGTGACGGCCCGCACGCGGTAGCCGTGATTGAGGACGAGCCCCAGCGCCAGGGAACCCGCGCCCGAAACGAGGAAGACGAGCGCCAGGAGCCGGTTCCCCGTCAGGGGCAGGCTGGCGGGCGAAAAAAGCATCAGAGCCCAGCCCAGCAGCTGAAGGGTCAGACCGACGCGGCGGCGGGCGGCGGAATCAGTCATACTTCCACCTCCGCTGGATCCAGCGCTGCAGCATGGTGAACAGGAAGATGAACAGGAACAGCACGATGGCGGCGGCGGCGGCGCGACCAAGCTCGCGGTTCTCATACATCATGTCGTAGATGAAATACACCACGGTGTACAGGTTCTTCACCGGGCCCGGGTAGCCGTTGAACAGCACCTTGACCTCGGTGAACACCTTGAAGGCCGAGATGCTGTTGATGATGAGCACCAGGCCGATGGTGGGCGCCAACAGGGGTACGGTGATGCGGCGGAAGATGCGCAGGGAGCGCGCGCCATCCACCCGCGCAACAGTGTAGTAGGTCTCGTCGATGTTCTGGAGCCCCGACAGGAGCAGGATGATGGTGAAGGGCAGGGAGGACCAGATACCGAAGACGGTCAGCACCGTCAGGGAATTGCCTGCCTTCTGGAGCCAGTCCACCGGGTTTGCGCCGAAGAACGACAGGACGGCATTGAGCACGCCGAAGTTTTTATTGAAGATCCACCGCCACACCAGGCCCACGGCCGTGACGGAGGTGACCATGGGCAGGAAATAGGTGGTCTGGAAGAGCGCGGAGAAACGCAGCTTCTGGTTGAGCAGGGTCGCGATGATGATGGCCAGGGCCGTGGAGATGGGCACGGTCCACAGCACGTAGAGGAAGGTGTTCCCCAGCCCCTGCAGGAAATAGTTCGTCGTGCCCGGGATGCCCGCCAGCACGTACTCGTAGTTGCCAAGGCCCCAGCCGGCAAAGCTGCCCTCCAGCCGGTAGCGCTCCTGAAAGCTCATGATGACCACACGCACGATGGGGTAGAGGGTGAACAGCAAAACGCCCGCGAAGAAGGGCAGCAGGTAATCCATCGGCTCCAGCCGCTGCCCCACCCGGGCCCTCTTCTCCGTGTCACTCTTCAGGTACACAAGCAGAAGCGCCAGGGCAAACAATGAAAAGAACGCTCCCAGCGCCAGCAGGGCCGCGTAATAGTACATCAGGGGATAATAAGGCTCCGTGACCGGCAGGGCCAGGCGCACCGCGGCAGGTGATACCGCGCCCTCCGCCTCCAGGGCCTTTTGGACAAGCGCCGTGATGATGTCCGCCCGGCGGGAATCCATCAGGGCAGAAAGCCCGGGCCGCTGCGCCTCCTCCACCCGCGCCAGCGCGCCTTCCGAAAGGGTGTCCGCTGCCCGGGCGGCGATCGTTTCATCCGTTTCCCCCGCCGCGATCAGGGCAGCGATGCTGTCCCTGAGCGTCCTTTTTTTGGAGGACAGGCCGTTGCTGACCTGGCGGAGCAGGTAGGGGTCCGTGCCCTCCGGCGCCAGGGCATCCCTCACCAGCGCGGTCCCGGCCTCCAGTATCACGTCTGCCCGGACGGTGCCGCGCATCCCCAGGGTCCTGTCCTCCAGCATCATCCGCCCCCTGATGCCGCCAAACAGCAGCAGAAGGCCCAGCAGGCCGAAGAGAACGATGTGGACCGCCAGGCGCCGGGGCCCGGCGATCCTCCTGCGGTGCGTCTGTGTCACGGCGGGCCGCATCAGAGCCAGCGCTCCCCTGTCTGCAGATCAAACACGAACACGCCCCGGCCCCTCAGACCCAGGTGCACCGTGTCCCCCTTCTTCAACCCATAATCCGAGGAGATGTAGGCCCGGAAGCCGTGCCCGCCGTAATGGAGCACCGCCATCTCCTCCTTGCCCGTCTGGTAGACGCTGTCCACCCGGCAGGTCAGGCGGTCCTCATCCGGCCCATCTTCCACCAGAAAGCTCTCCGCCCGCACCGACAGATTGACCGCGGCGCTCTCCTTCAGCTTCTCCATCCCCGGCAGGCGGACCGCGCTGCCGTCAACCGTCACGAACCGGCCGCCTTTGATCTTCCCCGGAATATTGTTGATGGGCGGGTTGCCCAGGAAATCGGCCACGAACTGGTTGGACGGGTCATTGTACAGTTCCTGCAGCCTGTCATGCTGCTGCAGATGCCCGTCCTTCATCAGCACGATCCGGTCGGAGATGGACATCGCCTCCTCCTGGTCGTGGGTGACGAAGATGGTCGTGACCCGGGTCTCCTGCTGGATGCGGCGGATCTCCTCCCGCATCTCCAGCCGCAGCCGGGCGTCCAGGTTGGACAGCGGTTCATCCAGCAGCAGCAGCCGGGGCTTTTTCACCAGCGCGCGGGCGATCGCCACCCGCTGCTGCTGGCCGCCGGAGAGTTCCCTGGGTTTTCTGGAGAGCAGCCCCTGCATGTGGACCAGTTCCGCCATCGCCCTGGCCCGCTCCTCCCGCTCCTCCCGGGGCAGCTTCTGGATCTCCAGAGGGAAAGTGATGTTGCCCATCACTGTCATGTGCGGGTAGAGCGCGTAGTTCTGGAACACCAGGCCGATGCCGCGCTGCTCGGGCGGGAGCCCGGTGACGTCCTCGCCGTCAAAGAGGATGCTGCCCGCGCTCACCGGGACAATGCCCGCCAGCATGTTCAGCACCGTGCTCTTCCCGCAGCCGGAAGGGCCCAGCAGGCATACCAGTTCGCCGTCGCCGAGGGTCACGGAGAAATCCTCCACGGCCCGCGTCGCCCCGAAGTGCCTGGTCAGCCCCCGCATCACGACTTGCATTGGTTCTCCTTCTATCTGCCGCGCAGGCCGGCGGCCCGAAGCGCGGAATGTCCCTGAGCGGTATCTTAGCGGAAAGGACGGGATGAATCAATATTCGGGGCGTCTGCAATTCATATTCATCCGTTTGCTTTCAACCGGAAAACGACACCCGGGCGGTGGCACTTCCTTAAACAGATTTGGGATCCTTCACCGTTTCAGGCTGATGGCCGTGCTGATGGTGCGCGTCCGGCGTGTGGGGGTGCGCATGGGTCAGGGCCTCATGGGTATGCGGATGGCTGTGTTCCCTGACCGGTACAGCATGCGGATGATCATGGTGGCCGTCGTCATGGCGGTGGCGGTGTTCATGCGTGAGCGCCTCATGCGCATGCGGGTGCGCATGGCGTTCCGACACAGCCAGGGCCGTACCCAGGACCATGACGATCAGGGCCGCTATGAACGGGACCGTCACCGGCTGCCGGAACACCAAGAAGGTCAGGCCGACGCCGATGAACGGCGCGACGGCGTAATAGGCGCTGGTGCGCGCCGCGCCAAGGTCGCGCTGGGCGCGGATATAGAAAAAGATGCTGAGCCCATAGGCAAAAAAGCCGAGCATAAGAGCAAGAAAGATATAGAAGATGTTGAAACGGACTTCTTTCAAAGCCGCGGCGATGACAAGCGCGCCGATGCCTGATCCAAGCCCCTTGACAGCGACGATCTGAAGCGGGTCCTTGATCGAAAGCTTCCGGGTGCAGTTGTTCTCAAGCCCCCAGCACAGCGCGGCCGAAAGTACCAGCAGCGAGCCGAATGAGAAGGAGAAGCCTTCAACAGCTTCAATGGAAAGGATCACGCTGGCCAGGGTGATGAGCGAAATCGCGGCCCACATCCGCTTCCCGATCGACTCCCTGAAGAAAACCACCGCGATCAGGGAAGTGGCAACGATCTCAAAGTTGTTGAGCAGGGAGGCGTCCGCGGCGCTGGTCAGGGTCAGGCCGAACATCATCAGGATGGGCGCCAGGATGTCCAGCAGGATCATCATCAGGACCCAGGGAATCTCCTGCTTTCCTATCCGGGCTTCCCCGGATCCCTTCCGTCCCAACCTCTGCAAAAATCTGACCGAGGCCATGCCTGCGCCCGCCCCCAGATAGAGCAGGGCCGCCATGAAAGCGGGCGGGATCTCCTTCAGCAGCAGCTTTGACAGCGGGGCGCTCACGCCGTAACAGGCGGCCGCCAGCACCGCCATCAGGATCGCCACCTGTTTTCTCCTGTCCATCCGGTCCTTCCCCGCGCTTTTTCTCACCCGCTGAATGCAAATATACCAAAACCTGGCGGCAAAATCCATGACATGCCCTGACGTCAATTTCATTGGCGTTCCCGCGACGGGCCCGTGAAGAAACAAGGAAAATCTTGACAAAAGCACCGTTTAGGCGTTATATCATCAACGGATCGCAAAAACCCTTGACAAGGACCGGATCATACATCGCATACAGAATGAAACAAGACAAAAAGGAGCGTATTGTTATGAGGCGGATGGCATCCCTGCTGTTGCTGCTGGCTCTCCTGCTGCTCTCCCTCTGCGCGTTGGCTGAAGCGACGGAAGCGATCACTTTCACCGATCCGGTGCTGGAAGCGATGATCCGAAAACAGATGGGCAGGCCGGAGGGTCACATCACCGTGTCGGAGGCTGAAACGGTGATCGATCTGTATATAAATCGCGAGGCCGAGGGGGATCCGGCGATACGGGATATCTCCAGCCTCGCGCCTTTTATTAACCTGAGCCATCTCACCCTGATCAATCATGAGATCACGGATATCAGCGTGCTGGAAAACATGTGGAACCTGAAATTGCTCGATCTGGGCGGCAACCGCGTCACCGACCTGAGCCCGCTGAGCAAGCTTCCGCTGGAAGAACTGGCTGTCTGGGGCAACGGCCTCACCGACATCTCCGCGCTGACCCCGATCGGAACCCTGAACCGTCTGTCGCTCAACGACAACCGGATCGCCGATTTCAGCCCGATCGCGCATCTTGCGAACCTGCAGTACCTGTATGTCCGTGTAAACGCAACGGACGACTATTCGGCGCTGGAGGGGATCTACCCGGGGCTGAAAGAGTGCGATTTCGACGTGATGACCACGCCGTTTGACAGGTCCGAGGTCATCCGGTTCAATGACCCCGTCCTGGAGCAGAGGGTGCGGGACGCGCTGAACATCCATGACCGCGACGTGACGGCGGGCGACGCGGCGCTGCTAAAGGACCTGAACGCCGATGCGGACCAGAACGCGCCCGAGGAAAGCCGGATCCGCGACGTATCGGCATTGAAATACTTTATCAATCTTGAGACCCTTTCGCTCAACAACAGCGCCGTCGCCGACATCTCCGCGCTGGCGGGGCTTGAAAAACTCAAAGCGCTGTGGATGCTGGGCGGCCCGAATCTGGACCTTGGACCCCTCGCGGGGATGACCCGGATGGTGTGGCTCGGCATCATCGGCAACATGCAGGACGTCGTTTTTATCGACAATATGCCCGAGCTGGAATC